>JABMQA010000968.1 GCA_013203545.1 Bacteroidota bacterium | reverse complement strand
CCAGATCACCGGTTCACTGGTTCACTGGTTTTCGAGGAACGAGGAACGAGGTCACGTGTTTTCCGCACCAGTTCACCAGATCACCATTTCACTGGTTTCCGAGCGACGGTTTTAGAGGGAAGGGCCCTCCTCAGTTCATCGAAACAAGCCGCAGAATCATCCGCCACCTTCAAAAACTCGTGGAACAATTCAAAATAGTTGCCTGAATATTTTTTAGACTCAGCCATGTTTCTGTGTGTATCCAGGTCCCCGGAATTTTCCGGAATTCGATGTTGTTATTCCTGCATTTTTATCAATTCATTCTTCAGGAATAATGTGGCCCGGCAATCATCTTCATTGTATTTTAATATCTTGTCTTTCATTGCTTTATCACCGGCCAGATAATCATTCATCCATACAATAGAAGCGGCTCCACTGGCATCCGCTGCGGCCCATTTGAACCCAAGAAATTTGCAAATGGCTTTAATACTGTAACTGGTTCGTGGCCAGTCAGTCTTATCGGCTATTATCTTATACAAATCAATGGCGCACCCATCCTCACCAAAAAGCATATCAAATACACCTTGATCGTCTACGTTATGCTTTCTGATAAGGCGTTTGAGTGTGGATTTTTCGTAGTCTGCGTAGTGATAAACAGGAACGCCTTCATGTTGTTTGAAGAAATCACAGAGCTGCCTGGTAATTAATCCCTCGTCTTCATACTTCTCTGCAAAGAATGTATGGTAAACGGGTTCCTTTCCATTTTCCACAAGCAATAATCCGTGCAGATATATGAAATCCTGCGTTGGATCGCCTTCCATATCAAAATGTATTTCCTTATCGCTTTTGGGGAATTCTATTTTTTCATAAATAATCGGTTTCTGGGTTTTGCTTATCCTGGCCCTTTGTACAATTCGATGGATTAATTTTTCATTCACAGCTGGATAGAAAAAACCCTCCCTTTTGAGCTTTTGCACCTCAGTTGACAGCGTATCTGGATCCTGTTTCAACAAATCTTCAACAGTTTCGATGCCCAGCTTTTTTAAACCCGTCTTCATTTTGTCGCCAACGTAATAAAGAAGCGAAACATCGTTTTTATCTTCAGCCCATTTTATGCAATACCCTTTCCACTCACACATTTGACAGGGGCTGCCGATTGCAGGTTCAACATCTTCAGGATTGCCAGACATATAGGATTCTAACAGCGCCAAAGCCTCATCGTATCCATTGAGAGTCTTGAAAAGATTGACGTACAGTTTTCTCGATTTAGTTTTATATACATATCCTGCGCGTGGCCTCACGCCTTGAACCTGCTCTAACAGATCTCCATAATAATGTAGTTGCCACACCTGTTCGATTTTGAGTTTTTCGTCTCCATTATCCCATTCGCCATCCACGCGCGCCAGTTTAATATCCATAGGATAGTAATGATAGTCGCCAAATACGGATGGTCCGGTCTCCTTTACAAGAAGATCCGGTCGCCCCATTTTGTTATCGGAGATCAACACCCCCTGATAAATATAATCGGTTCCATCCATCATAGCCTTTAATGTTTGCGCGATCGCTTTTTCAGATATCGGTCCATCATGCGCTATTTCCACAAATGTCTTGTCGGGGTTGTCTTTTTTTAATGATTCAACAACTTTCGATTCATACTGCACTCCCGCCTCCCAAAGAAGCTTAACAAGAGGATGAATTTCAACCTTGATCGCCGAATCACCATTGTAATCCATAAACGGCCGATACCGGCACAGCCTGAAATTATACAGGTCGGTTGCTGTTATGTATTTATTTGTCATCTTTTTTTCCTGTAATCCGTTTTATTTCTTTGTCAAAATCGGAAATATAATCTCTATCCTGAACTACTCTGTATTTTTCATATTCAGTTTCTGCTTTTATTTTTGCCTCTAATGCAGATATTTTTCCTTTATCAAGCAGTATTGGGTAGTCTGATATTGTCAGAAATTTATCTAAAAACACAACCCAGTCTTTCATGTTCGTTACAATACCACGACTTGCTCTGTTTTCGGCGAGGTCGAGATATGCAGAAACAATTCTCTCCAGTTGTTTTAAATGTTCTTCATTCAGGTAATTTTTTGCGATTGTGGCGTCAGATTTTAAAATTTTGCCAACAGGTGATCGTTTCCATGTTTTAAGACCCATAAATATTTTCTTTGCGTCAGCTTCATTGTAAATAATTTCGGCAGCTGTTTTCCCTTGGATAGCCCAGTGCATTTTATTTTGAACAGTCGCAAAAAAGTCTCTGGTAACTTCATCGTTTCTATCGTAATCGGCAGAAAGGGCATATATATCTGCGATTTTCTGGTAAAATCGGCGTTCACTTAGGCGAATTTCCCGGATACGCTCCAACATTTCATCAAAGTAGTCTTTGCCAAAGTGTTTGAT
>JABMQA010000967.1 GCA_013203545.1 Bacteroidota bacterium | reverse complement strand
TATTCAAAAACCGTTACAATACTTGAGGGTGAATATACCTTCCCAACCGATATGAAGATCCGGTTTATGTGCGATGCCAGTGCGAATGCCGATGATGTGTATATTGATGAAATCAGGATCCTGGCATCTTCAATTATGGCACCGCCGGATTGCGCAACAGTTGCATCTCCGGGAAACAATGCCACGGATGTAAGCATATATACCGGCCTTGAATGGTATTTAACCAATAATGCCACAGGTTATTTCCTCTATTTTGGCACCAATAATCCCCCATCGAATATGATTAATGGAGTAGATTTGGGCAACGTGACAATCTATGATCCTGCCGATTTATTAATTAGTACAACTTATTATTGGAAGGTTGTTCCCTATAACAATGCTGGAAATGCCAGTGATTGTGAGGTTTGGACCTTCACTACAGAAGCCGAATCTGTAGCCTTTGACGAACTGAGCTTTTCAGACTTTGAGAGCGGTTGGGACATCTGGACAGATGGCGGCGGTGATTGTGCGCTTTATACCAGCGGTACTTATGCCCCGCAAGGCACCAATGCAGCGGAGATAAGGGATAACAGCGGTACGGCATCCTCATGCTTCCATACCACTGGTGGGGGATATTCATTCACCGGGATATGTTCAGCTGAATGTAGAATTTGAGTTTATTCCTGTAAGTATGGATAATTCTGCTGAGGATTTTTGGGTACAATATTTTGATGGAACCACCTGGCACACTGTGGCGACATATGCCCGGGGAACTGATTTTGACAATAGACTACACTATGCAGCCAAAATCAATATATTCGAAACGGATTACACCTTCCCTTCCGGTATGAAGCTCCTGTTTATGTGCGATGCCAGTGGCAATATTGATTATATCTATCTGGATAAGATCAGGGTTTCGGCATCCACACAAACTGATCCCGATACCTGGCTGGTTGTCGTACCATCGGATTACAAAGGAGAAGTTGGTATGGATGAGATTGCAGAAACAGGCATCCGCATCTATCCGAACCCTGCAACCAATGTGTTGAATATTGATTGTGAAGATGCAGGAGCTGAGATAATGATCTATGATCTGCAGGGTAAAGTGGTGAAAGAAATTTCATGTAACATCAGCCACCAAACCATTGATATTTCCTACCTCGACAATGGCATGTATATTCTCAGGATTGTTTCTGAGGAGGGGAGCCGTTTCGAGAAGCAAATCAAGCGGTAAAATTGAACTGATATTCGTATTATAGCCCTGACATGTTTCCAACAGTAAACCTGACAGGGTTTTTACATTTTCAATATTATTTGTTGATTGAGTAATTTTACGCAGCATACTGAGTAAAATGTAAATTATGATTGAACGATTTCAATATGAGATTGTTAAGAACCGCTTGAAAGAACCAATCAGATTTATTCTGGTCAAATATTATCATTTACCAAGATTTTAGCTCAACTATACAATGCGGGCAACACCACTACGCTTGCACATTTTTTAAACCTGCTTGATAGCGCCGGATTGGTTTCCTGGATATCAAAACGCTATGCTGAAAAAAGCAGACTAAAGGCATAAAGGCTTTTCGTGAGAAATTTCAACCGGACAAAACAATCCTCATTGGCGCCTCCGGAATACCATGGCAGGAGTTCCTGAAGTTTAACCCGGTGGAGGTGTTTTAATGGGTGGGGTTATTCCCCCGGATATGCCACAAAATAATAATTGATCCGCTGGTTGTATTGCCTGCTTAATTCATCCCGGGAGAGCGATGGTTTGTTTTTAAGATACCGGTCGAGGAGATTGATGGAGTAGTTCAGTTCCTTGTCCATAAAATCAAATAGATCTTCCGGAGTGGAACCGTAATATTCGCTGGCACCCAGTCCAAATTCAAAAATGATGATTGGTTTGGATTTTCTGATTGTATTTACAGCGCCCTTGAGTACGTTGAACTCAGCGCCCTCCACATCAATTTTAATCAGCTCAATTTTTAATCCGGGAGGAATAACATGATCGAGTTGATCCGTCCTCACCTTGATTTTTTTTACTTCAGCCTTTTCGTCCGGGTAATCTCGTTTTTTCAATCCGCTATATGACGGATAATTTACCACATAGTTAAATTCCAGCTCACCGGCCTGGTCGCACAAGGCCATTTGATACAAGGTAACGCTGGTATTGGCAAATTTTTTCTTAATCATACCGGCGTATTCAGGGATGGGTTCAAAAATTGAGTGTATCCCACCGGGCGCTTTTTTAAGGATGTATTCCATAATCTCACCTTTCAATCCCCCCACATCAATACAATTGGAATTTGATTTAAGCTCCTTTTTCAGGATTTTAAAGGTAAGAATATCGTATTTTAAATTTTTGGTTGCAGGTATTCCTACCCCGATCAAAACGTCCTTTACAATTTGTTTAATGCTCATTATGATAGAATTTGCGTGGTAAAACTGATTACCCTGGTGGATTTTTGTTGTGCCCGGCAAAAGTAATCCTTTTGGTTAATCTATTTGCATTTGATAAATGGCTTGTTACAATCTGCCTTTTCACCCAACTGGGTGATTCCACATGGTGATTTTCGCCCAAATACAAAAAGCAGGAAAGGCTTCTGATGTTTGATGTAAAATCTAAGTGATTAATAGTCAACCAAAAGTAAAATTATTTAAATAATTTTTGAAGAATAAAAACTATTGGCACAACCATTGACTGGATAGAAAACGAAATGGTAGGTCAGGCAGGAATTAGAAAAACCTATTAACCATAAAAACACATTTTTAGTTTTCTGATCCTGACACAAAAATGAAAGGTTTAATTTATTGAAGTGCTGATATGAAAACAAATGAAAGGTTTAAATCCGAGCGTATTTACAACATTATCGTTGTTTTGTTGATCCCGATCCTGCTGGCGTTTTTCGCACTTACGGCAGCAGCTTAACAGGGCAGTTTTAAAAACCTCAAACGGATTATGAATTGAAGTATTTGGACATAATGAGTAAGTAAATTTTTTCATAAAAAGAAATTATCTGTCAGAGATAATTAGGGTTTTGGTTATCCGGAAAGTTCCCCGAAAAGGGAACTTTCCTTTTTTTGGTTTGTACAATTTTATGATTGTTAGCCCAATCACCCTGAATTTTTCTAAAATATAGATATCTTTGTCTGATTAATTTGGGTACAAATACACCTTAAAAATGGGTTAAGATACTTGAATTATTCTTTGTTGAAAATAATAAAAATCACTTAATCAATATTTTAAACTGAATAATCATGAAAAAAAACTACTTTTTAACAGGTATTTTGGCTCTTACCTTCGCATTGATTTCCAATGCCGGTGAGGTGAAATCAGATCTGGCCGGTCAGGTTGCCAAAAACTTCTTCTGGGAGTATGCAGCCGGCCACGCCGGAATTGCATACAACAACATTAATACTTTTCTTATTTATACCGAGTATTCTGATAATGAAGAAATCTACTATGTATTTAATATGAATTTAGGGGATGGATTTGTTATTGTTTCTGCAGATGACGTTACAATACCGGTACTGGGATATAATAACCGGGGTACCTATAAACTGTCGGATCACCCCCCTGCCCTGGATTACTTACTCGATTTGTATGTGGATCAAATTGTATTTGCCAGGCAGCAAAGTGTCAGGGCATCATCCCAAACACAGGCATTGTGGAATGCCCTATTAAAGAAAAATCCAAACCCTGAACCTACAAGAGGTATAGGCCCGCTGATGAGCGTTACCTGGAATCAGGACTGCTATTATAACGTGCAATGCCCGGTTGATGCTACAGGCCCCTGT
>JABMQA010000966.1 GCA_013203545.1 Bacteroidota bacterium | reverse complement strand
GATGCTGGGATTTCCGGCCACAGTTGCCAATGGCACCAACTGGATTGCCATTGCCATTCAAAACCTGACGGCAACAGCCAACTTTAAGCGCCAGAAAGTACTGGATACAAAAAAGGGCATATGGCTGGCCATTCCGGCAGTTGTAGGGTCGGTGATTGGCGCCGGGATTGCGGTTGACATCAACGAGGAAGTATTCAAGCGGGCCATGGCCATCATTATGCTGATCATGGTGTTTTTTATCTTTTACAAACCCGAAAAATGGATTAAAGAGCAGAAAGCATTGGTTGCGAAAAAAATTACCATCTGGCAGGTGATATTGTTTTTTGCCATCGGGATTTATGGTGGTTTTATACAGATCGGAGTGGGATATTTCCTTCTGGCTGCCATCGTACTGGGCGCCGGTTATGAACTTGTAAAGGCCAATGCCATTAAAGTGATGATCATCTTATTGTACACCATCTTTGCCATTGCTGTTTTTGTGATCAACGATCAGATCAACTGGAAGTACGGATTGGTTATGACGATTGGAAATGTTGCAGGAGCTTTCATCGCATCCAGGATGGCAGTTAAAAACGGAGCCAGGTTCGTCAGATGGGTTATTTTGGTGGTGATAATCCTCACCGCAGTTCACCTGTTCGATATCGTCGATTTTAAACAGTTGATCATGTCGGTTTCTCATTGAATTGACGGATTTCAAATATGTAATTAATGGATCGGTTGATAAATTTGCCACTGATCCGCCGGGAGTCGGACATGTTTCACAGATTAACACAGAAATAGCCGGATGGGTACTTTTAATACATGCACTAACAAAAATTTTAGCAGTCGGTAAACGAATTATCCACAATCTGAAAAATATAATACAAATGAAAGTTTTAAATGGTCTTTTAATGCTGGTTGCCATGATCGGCGTATTTGCATGCAATCAGCCAACTGTTAAAGAAAAAACTACTATTGAAAAAAAACCTGAATGGGTCATTGTGATTCATGGCGGTGCCGGGAATATTAATCCCGAAAGGATTGGCCCGGATAAGGAAAAGGATTACATAGATAAACTTAAAGAAGCCCTTGAAGCCGGAGGGCGTATCCTTGATAATGGAGGTTCCTCCATTGACGCCGTTGAAGCCGCCATTAATATCCTGGAAGATTGTCCGCTGTTTAACGCCGGTAAGGGAGCCGTTTTTAGTGCCGGTGGCGTAAACGAACTGGATGCCTCGATCATGGATGGCCTTACCCTGAATGCCGGCGCCGTTGCAGGGGTTACCCGGATAAAAAATCCTGTATCGGCGGCAAGAAAAGTGATGGAAGCTTCACCCCATGTGATTCTGGTAAGGGAGGGCGCTGAAGAATTTGCCAAAGGGCAGGGACTGGAAATGGTTGACCCGGAATATTTCTACACCGAAGAGCGATGGAATTCGTTGCAGCGGATTAAAGAGCGGGAGCGGCAACAAAAGGAGGATGACTCCAAAAAAAGTGGCACCGTGGGAGCGGTAGCATTGGACAGGCAGGGCAACCTGGCGGCGGCAACCTCAACCGGCGGTATGACCAACAAAAAGTGGGGGCGTGTTGGCGACTCACCCATCATCGGGGCAGGTACCTATGCCGACAACAACACCTGCGCAGTATCGGCAACCGGTCATGGCGAATATTTCATCAGGAATGTGGTGGCCTATGACATTTCGGCAAGGATGAAATACAGCGGTGAATCAGTAGATCAGGCGGCAGGTGATATCATCAACAACAAATTGAAATCGATCAATGCCGATGGCGGCGTAATTGCCCTGGATAAGAATGGGAATATTGCAATGCCTTTCAATACTACAGGCATGTTCAGAGGGTACCTGGTGGCCGGGCAGAAACCGGTGATAGCTATTTTTGCAAAGGAAAATTAGTCGCTGATAAACACAAAAATAAAAAATCGCGAAAAGGCGCAAAGCTTTTATAAATTTGAAAGTGTTCGGTATTACAATCGGAATTATGTTACGGATAATATCTATTTACCCGGTGAAAAAATTTACTTCTTCGCGGCTCTGCGACTTTGCGGCTTTGCGAGAAATTCTAAACGTCAATGAACGATATCACGCAATACCACCCGAAAATCCTTATCGCGCTCGAGTTGGCCATCGGCGGTGATAAAGCCTATTTCACCTGGCTGCTCGAAAACGGTTATCCTGAACTTGCTGCCCTTTCCAACGCCATAAGGGCCAATACGGATGCCATCGAGTGGCTGATCAAAAACGGTTACCGGCATTTTGCGGCTTTCGATGCCGCATCGGTGGACGATGACTTTGCAATGGAGTGGCTGCGGCTACATGGGTACCATTTCCTTGCAGTTCTGGCAGAGGCCAGCAGGGGCGTGCAGGAAGCCATCGACTGGCTTAACGAAAACGATCTGGAGATTTTTGTCGCCATCGCCAGAAGGATCAGGGGATTTGTGGATGGGCAGACTTTTGATTACCACAGGATGCCGTTTTAATGGGAATGTATGTGATGCATTGAAGGATGAATTTGGTTTCTTGCAAAGGCGCAGTGCCGCAAATTTGATTTCTGCATATGGAGATTTAAAAATTAAAACCTGCGGGAATTCCTTTTCACCACCTTCACCGTCTCCACCGGAGTGCCGTTCAGATAAAAAGTAACCATGTAAGTCCCTTTTTTCACAATAGTGCCATAGTCATCATCCCCCTTCCAGGTCATGTTATATTCACCCTTTGAAATTTTGGCGTCCATCAGGGTTTTAACGGGCCTGCCGTTGATGTCGCTGATTTTCACTACTATATTTCCCTGGTTTTGCATGCGGAAGGTGATGAAGGTGTGGGCCGAAAAGGGATTGGGATAAACCTGTACTTTCTTATCCTCCCGGTTGATTTTATCCGGGCTGTCTATGCCTGTTGTAGTATCCTGGTACTCATAGGCGCCCATATCGATCCTGCCGCCGGAGATACGGGGCTTTCCTGCCAGGTCGGTTGCCGGCAGATGGATGGTATCCCCATCGTATTTGTAAAGCACAATTTTTTCACCTTCCATTTTGATATAAGGATAATCCATCCCTTCTTCATACATGGGCGTACCGGCATTGATGCAGGGTGATCCCGGCAGGAGGTAGTAAGCCGTATCACCTGTTCCGGCCCATAAAGGGTCTTCATCCATATTGCCGTCCAGCCAGTTGAGGGTGTGTTGGTTGTACCAGTTCATGATTTCACCCTCACCGCCTTCGATATTGGAGTAGGCGATGTTGGCGGTGGCGGGAAAATTTGAACCCCAAGCAGCACCTAAGTTCATCTCAATAACAGAATCTTTATAAAATATTGAATTATATACTTCTAATATCCCACCGTCATCAACCCCAACAGCTCCACCCATTTCACGAATATTTATATTGTTGCCTATTGTAGCATTTATGAGAAAACATTTTGAATGATTATTTATCTTTAATCCTGTAGTTCCTGATAAGTACATTGGGTCATTGGTGTTAAGGTTTTCTGTAATTTGCACATTTAGTAGAATTGCTAAGAATGCATCCGGTATGCTACTACTTCCATTTATACTTATTCCTCCTCCCATCCCAATGATCGGTTGATCATCAGGGCCATTATTATTGACAATGCAATTCATTATAGTGTTTTGGTATCCTGAACAAGAAGTATTTCCAATTTGAACAGGCCATCCTCCCTGGTTATTCGCAAATTCTGAATTGTATATATTGGTATTGTTGCCGTGAAATGAAACTATACCGGGTGATACTGAGCTTATGTTATTAGATACAGAAATATTGTTAAACATAATGTTCTCATTATAACTTAGGTATAATCCTGCCATATTTGAAATATTATAATGATTTCCGAAGCCATTTATAAAGCTAATATTTGAAACCTGATAATTTTTCATTCCATTTGAACTGTTGAAGATTTTTGTCAAATGCTCTGCATCCACAATAGTGCTATCTTTATGGGTTCCAAGAATTGAAACATAACTTCTGGCACTAACCGGTAGTTTTTCACCATTAGTAGATAATGCATAAGTGCCGTTTGAAAGTATGATGGAGTTTGGGTTCAATGAGTCTGGATATATTTTTTTCAGGGCAAAGGCAATCGTTTTTAATGCTTCCTCCGGTGATAACCCGCTATTGCTATTGTTTCCTGTGGTTGGGTTTACATACAAATCGTTATCGATCGGGGTAATTTTTGCGTTTTCTATCGAAATAGAAATATCATCCATCGGGAAGCCATAATCGTCATAGGATAATATAAAATGCACATCGGGATTTAGTACAGTCATTGTATCAACAACGATGTACAGTTCAGGGCAGAACATTGTTTTGCAAACATCAGCTCCCCATCCGGCATAATTAAGGAAAACGGAGTTCTTTAAAATTGTGTCAAAAACAATTGTTGCATTATATGCTAAAAAGATCCCGCCGCCAAATGAATTACTGTGGTTGTTCTTAATGATGTTACCGGATAAAGTAGTCTCGGTGTCATATAAGTACATCCCACCACCGGTTAGTGCAAAGCAATCCTTTATTATATTGTTTTCAATTTTCGGGTTTGGATTGTTTACATATATCGCCCCGCCTACTATTCTATCGCCATACCCGCTCCCGTTTTGGAGGGTAAAACCATTAATGCAGATGATGGGCTCCCCTTCTGGATACATGGCAATACAACTACCGTTATTATTTCCATCTATTATCGTACTGTTGATGTAACTTCTGTCCAACGTGGTTAAGTAAAGGCTGGCAATGGTAATGTCTTTATTGGGATCGGTAACATGAAGGTTTTCATAATAGGTTCCTGGCCAAACCAGTAACGTATCACCAGAGGAAGCTGAGAGATATGCTTCCTGGATGACGGTGAAGTCGCCGGTGCCGTCCTGTTTAACGGTGAGGATAGTGGATTGGGATGAAGTAGGTAGTAGGAAGAAGGTAGTAAGAAGTGTTATGAGTAAATAGGGAAAGAAACGAGAAGTGAGAGGTGAGAGATGAGTATTCATTTTGGCTGAGATGTTGGCTGAGTTGTGAGAAAAATTCTGAAATAGATTGTCCATAAAATAGGATTTTTCAGATGTTGAAAAGTGATAAGCTGGTTGCGCATTTTTCATAGTATCAATACTGTATTAATGGTGTTAAAAAGGTTTCCCGCAAATGATTTCTTCTTGAATGAGCTTATTCTGCGGGAAACCTTTGTTCATTTTATCAGATTATTTGATCAACACGACTTTCCCGGAAACTTCAAATCCATTCCCGGTGATAAGCTTGTACACATAAATGCCGTTTTGCATTTGCATGCCCGCGGCATTCTTTCCGTTCCAGGGCGCTTCATAATATCCTGCAGGGAAATGCCCGTTGAGTATTTCACGCACCCGTTTTCCTTCCAGGTCGTAAACCGTCAGGTTTACATGGCCATCGGTATTCAGGTTGAATGTAAACAGGGTTTCGTTGCCGAAAGGATTGGGCGAACAGCTTGCATTGCTCACATTTTCGAAGATTGGTTCAACCTGCCCTGCTTTGAGCGAAACTACATGGTATTTGGCCCTTTCGCCTTTGTAAATGATACGGTTTTCGTACATCCCGGTGTTCTGGTTTTTCACGGCATAATCGCCCACTTGTACAGGTTGTGATTTTAGGCCCGTCCAGGTTTCCAGCTCCAGGGGTGTTCCTGCAGGCACCTCTTCCAGGTAAGCGTTTACTTCCATGAGGGTGTCACCGGGAAGTCGCACAGCAGCGCCAACTACCTCGTTACCGGCAAGCACCGCAATTTCCTGTATGTCGCTGGTTGAATCGGTTTCGACAAAAATAGGCAGGTAATCGGCCTGTTCGGTAAAACTGTAGTATTCCGTTGACAGCGATTCCACCTCTTCGGCCGACTCTTCAGGATTGTTCCATACCAGGGATTGTTGCGAATCCACTTCGATGATAACCATATCGCCATAGTGAATTGGAGTAACACGGCCTTTGATAAACCAGGTATATGGCTCGGTTCCCTGGCGCGTCATAGACCAGTACTGGGCCTTCAGGTAGGTAATATGTTCGAATACATCTTCGGAAATGGCATCTTCGGAATCCTGCGGTTCCCCGATAAAATATCCCACCCAGTTTTCCTGGTTGGGGTATAGCGTGATCGGAGTGGCCGGATCCAATTTGGCTCCATGCAATGCAATATCAGGCTGAGGACTATCCAAAAGTGTCATATCAAGTTTATACCCTTTTGTACTAAAAACATCGTCCAGGAATCCATCCCAGGTCATGTTTAAAAATCTTTTGTAAGGATCTTCATCAAAATCTTCTATTAAGTATAGCTCAAGTTGAGGGAAATAATTGATACGGCTCAAAATTGTCTGAGAAAAGTCCGGGTTGTTCCCGGTCCTTTCCATTCGCGGGAAGCTTTTCCAGTTCCACCCTTCCTGCAGGGCGAGTTTGTCGGTGTATCCCTTTATAACGCTGATGTTTGAGAAATCACCGTTGGGCCAGTAGATTTTGTTTTCAGGTGCGTTTAGTACCGGATGGAGGTCATCATATCTTGACCCCACAGTATATGCCCTATTTAATATGTTTTGGGTATTAACCTTGTCCAAATCAGCATCATCCAATCCATCTTTTATCCCCAAAGATAGTTCATTGAAGTTGCTTTGATCACTCACCAGGGTATTGTAATAAAAGCGTTCATTTATTTCATTAAAAGCAAGTGAGCTCTTTACACCATCATTTTCAATGGTTTCATATGAATAATCTTCCAAATTGATGATTACCAAGTGTTTTAGAAAGGTTCCGCTGATTATTTCCTGGCCACAGGTTAGGTAGGCTTTGTTTCTGTAATAATCTACATCAATATCTAATGATGAAAACTTTTGCTCATTTGTAAAATCGACGGTTTCAACAATAGAAAGGTCGGATGGATCGATAATAAAAAAATACGGAACTCTCAGGTTAGCCAGATATAGTAGTTCTTCTTCACGATTGTATTCTAAGTCATATCCATCCAATAGCGTATAGGTGTTAATCTGATCAATCGAGGATGTTGACAACTTAATGGTCAAGATACTTGTAAAACCATTACCTAATAACACATAAAGTTTGTCATTACTTAAGTCAGGAATCATTTTGAAACATTTCTTTCCTGCAAGCGATGTTGGAAGGTTTAGCTGAACCATATTATAATTGTCCGCGTTGATAATATAAATCACATCCTCACCTAGATAATTTGTCTTACATACAATTTTATTGCCTGCGCTACATAAATATTCCGGGCAATGTTGCAAAATAATTGCGTGTATCATCTCATCAGTTTGTCCGTTAATTGCAAAAAGTCTCCTATCGTCTCTTGATGAAACAAATACTTTGTTTGTTTCTGAATTATATTCGGCTTGCAACAGAAATTTACCAAGCTGAAGAATATCTGATACTTCATCCGTTGTACAATCAACGATTGCCAAACCTGAGTTTTCCCAATTTACCCTGCTGTTTACAAAATATGCTTTGTTTTCATTGTAATTGTAGCAACCAGCATTTGTCCTAAAAGAGGATTGCTTCACCATGTTCTGACTGCAATCCTGATTGTGTTTACTGTAGGTGCCCTCCTTTGGATTTGCAGAGAAAAGAACATCCGTACCATTTTGATCCATTAACAATAGGTCATATGACTCACATCCACCAAGGTTATTTGACATTTGAATTGTTTTGGTAGCCAAATTTATTTTTCCTAAATCCATTCCGGCAACATATGCATAATCACCATTGGTGTTCAGAAGCATTTTTTTTGCATAAAGATCAGTAAGGGAAATTGTTTGCCCACTATATTCATATATTCCGCCATTCTTGTTAAAAAAAGAAAAACTTGTAACCCCTCCCTCTTGGGAATTTACAATAATATTGTTCTGTTGATAATGCAAGATACCATAAATTAATTTCGTCGGACCCCCAATGTATTGTATTGGAACAATGGTTGCTACATCAAAGAGCTGTAACTTTTTGCTTGGGGCCCCGTCATCGTAATAATAACTCACACCAAATTCATTATTATTAATCCTAAATATTTTTTGATATTCCCTATTTGGAAATGTGTAGGTTAATATCGTTTGTAGTGTTAAAGGATTTAATTTTTCTAAACCACCATTAGAAGTTATAAACAAATTGCCATTTTCCACTTCCATATCTGATATAGCATGGTTAAAATAGCGTTTAGCAATAAAAGTCCCTGAATAGCCATCATAAATATTAATCTGGGTCCCATTCGTAGCTTCCCAGGAGTTGACCATCCAGTAAACAACATCGTCAACCTCATTATAAGCAACAGAGGTTGATAATTGATCGGAGTATTCAGATAGTGAATGTGTAATCACTACCTGATCAGTTTGCATATCGACTACATAAAAATGATTTGCAGGATCTGAACAATAGAGCCTTTGAGAAGAATTGTTGCCTATAATGAATTTATTCACCGGCACATTGCAAAGCAAACTCTTAATATTAAAATTACCGGTATTTGACAAAGGTATCGTATTTGTAATCTCACCACTTCCCGGATCAATTATCATGATTTCCCGCTCTCCGAAGCAATATATCTTTGAGCCGGCATCAAAAAACTCAATTGGGGAAGAACTATATTCATCCGAAGGCAGCTTTATTGTTGTTTGCAGGATATCGTTTTGTGTACCGCTCGGACTGTGATCCTGGATTACATTTTTAATAAAGTCTACGTTTACCTCATCCTGGTCTCCATTTAAAATGTACTCTGCGTATTTTCCATTCTGATGTTCGATCAGGATTTTTACCTGATCCCCACCAACATTTTCCTTGGTTACAGTAAAATCGCTTTGGGCATAAGCAGATGTAAATAGTAAGGGTATTAATGTAAGAATAAAAATTTCTTTTAGTATTTTCATTTTAGTATTTTTTAAATAAGTTTTATAAGAAAGGTTTTTGGGTTGTTTTTAATAAATATTTGGTGCCATGCATGCCTGTTCAACAGCATGGTACGGCTCTCGAAAATTTAAGGGGCAAAGTATATTGGCGGACTTCTGCCGTATCTACACACACACACACACACAGGATTCTGTAAGTTACGTGATTCTACTATTATGTATGAAGCGTTGTGTAGGTATTGAAAGTAAATTATTGAGGCTTGAATTAAAACCACATGAAACAATTTATGTGCAAAACCACAGTGGATAAAAAACGTGGTAATTAGTTGTAAACAAAACAACGAAATAACATGATTAAATAAATAATTCATGGGGCGTTTTTTTTTGAAATTGACAGCTCAAATGTAAGAAAATTTCTTTTATTAATTTTGTTGCTTTAATATCTGATCATCATGCAAACCATAACTACCATTCTTAACCGCCGGAGTATCCGGAAATACATTACAAAACCGGTTGAACCCGAAAAGACAGATCAACTTCTGGAAGCCGCCATGTATGCACCTTCAGCACGAAATTACCGGCCCTGGCACTTTATTGTGGTGGATGAACGCAAAAAACTGGATGACCTTTCCGAACTTCATCCGTATGCAAAGATGCTGAAAGAAGCACCGCTTGCCATCGTGGTTTGTGGGGACAAATCCATCGAGAAGGAGGAGGGGTACCTGGCCATTAATTGTTCGGCTGCCACACAAAATATTTTACTATCGGCTTTTGATCTGGGACTCGGGTCGGTTTGGCTGGGACTCTATCCACGGG
>JABMQA010000965.1 GCA_013203545.1 Bacteroidota bacterium | reverse complement strand
CCTGCTTACCACCTGTCCGCTTAAATCCACAATCACAAGATCGATAACGGTAGGGTTTTCAAGATTGAACTGTATCTGGGTTGAAGATGAAAATGGATTCGGGAAATTGGAGATATCCATGAAGGTGCTTTCCGGTTTTGATGTCTCCTGGATATTTACAATATATTCCTGGAGATCAAAAAATTCAAGAATCTCCCGCATCAGCATTTTCCGGTCATCAACGGTGTTTTCAGATTCGAGTAACCCAAATTCGAGCATTGCACCAATTGTCTTGTACACATTGTTTTCATTGGCAATGGTCATGTTTTTAACCGAGGATGTATCCATCCTGAAAATTGAAAATCCCGGCCATTGATAATCAAAATAATACGGGGCCATCGGGTAGGGCCCTGTAAAGTCGAAAGCCATCCCCTCTGTAAAGGTTCCGTTAACACCAATTATTCCGTTAAACAGTGTCCATGAGGTCGTCTGCACATCGATATTAAATCTCTGATGCACTACAGTTTCCGGATCCAAATACCAGGTTGGTGTTCCCTCCATATATATCCTTCCGCCGATATCAAGATATGCGGCCAGTTTAATGCCTTCCTCATCTGTAAGTTCATTATTTACATAAAACGAGCCCAGGCACATAAAGACAGAGCGATAAAGATCCAGCCTGTCAGGAACGGTGTCGGAGGTCACCGGTTGGATACCAAGGCTTGCGACGGCTTCTGTTATGGCAGTTGTGGAGATGTCGTTTTGTGCACGATTTATTACAAGTACCGGATACTGACCGATCAAAATACTAAAACTTTCGATAATAGTAAGTTGTGGATCTGCTCCAATTTCTAATGTAATGGCTGACTCATGTCCGATGGGTGCGTTTTCAGTAGCCGAGATAGTGTAGGATTGTACCATATTCTGTCCGGGTTGAATTTCGCCAAAATTAATTACGGAAGGAGGTTGGATGATTGTATAGGGATCGTTGGATTGCAAAGTTCCGGTTACATTATTTGCTGAAGTTGAGCCTGCATTGGCAATTTTTAGGAATAAATCAACCGTTTCTCCCGGATCCAGTTTGTTGTTATTGCCATCATTGATGTAATATTCCTGCAGAAAAAGATTGGGGGCCAGGATCTCCAGGAAAATTCTCCCGGCCCGGTCGGCTTCATCCGATTGAAAGGACAGGGACAACAGGGCTATGTTATTATCGGGGCAATTGCTGTTAACGTTTAATTCGATGGCATCTTCCACAGTCACACTTTCGCCTGGGGGGACGTTTCCAAAAGAAGCCACACCGTTCAAAATATCAATGTAAGGATTATCGCATTCTACAGATAGATTCACATTGTGGTAAATGGCGTTGCATATGTTCTTAACGGTTAAGTCCAGGAAAACAGTCTCGCCGAACTGGATGATCGTATCACCCCCCGCATTAATCACGAAACTATAAATCAAGCCATCGGAAAACTGAAGAGTTTTTGCAACAGAGATATTGTGGTCATCGGTGGCCTGGATGGTGAGGTTATATATGTGCTCATCCGTTTCAGGTACACCTGACAGCAAGCCATTTTCATCCAACCCGATTTGTTGCGGGTTAAAATCCGGAATCAGGCTGAAGGCATGGTTTTGGGGAAGTAAAGTGGTGTTGGAACTTCCAATCAATGTATGGTTCTTGTTGCCACCTGTAGAAACGCCTGCATACCAAAGTAAATCCTCATCGGTTTGAATTTCATCATAATAGTATTCGATTTCACCATCCGGGTACAGAATTACAGCGAATTCTGCATGTCCGATAATATTATTGGCGAATATCAGCGGTTGGCTCCACCTGAAAGCGGCATGGTTTTCATCACCTTCATACCAGATTCCATCCGAATCAACAGTATTCTCATAATATTTTACCGGTGAACAGAGAAATACGGAAATGGTTTTCATTCGTCTGAACAGGAGGTACGGGTCGTTGTAATAAGGCCAGGGATATAATTCAGCATCAAACATAATAAATCCATCACGATGAATATAGAATTTGTTGAATGTTTCATCGTAGAATGGGAAATCGAATTCAATTTCCTTTTCAGCAAAAGCGAGATAGGGCTGTACAGGCGGGAGTAACTCTTCATCGATCAGCGGAAAATCCGTCTGGAACGACTGCTGGTGATATTGGGTAAGTAAATCCCACTGATACCAAGGAGTGCCTCCATCGGCTTCAAGCTGATGCTGGTATTGCTGCCCGGCAACTGCTGCAGGCAATTCTTCGGTGGTAATATGAACCGGGTTAAAAGTTGGATTATGAATTACGGCGAGACGTGTAAAATCATTTTCGTTGAGCGGAATATTTTGACCTGGATAGACGATCTCTTCACCACCATTGTTGTAATCAATGATGGAATAGTTGATGATTGAACCTGTTCCCTGTTGCTTGGGATCATTCTCATGAACAATCAGGAAAAATTTAGCAGGTTCCCCGGGATTGGTATAACTTAACAGAGGCGTAATATCGAGCCCGATTTCGATGGTTTTCTTTTCCTCCTCCTCGCGTCCGCCCTGCATATAGTTGTGTGCACCCTGGTAGTCGAAAACCGGAAATGATAAAACATTTTCCGGTAGCAGCGACTCAGTATCGCTGCTTATACCGGCTGAAATTTTAATCTTTTCACGTGAGTCATGTATAATTGTAAGTTTCAGGGTTATTTCCGGCTCATAATTTTCCTTCACATCCAGCACATGGATAACATGGTTCCAGATGCCACCATCATGCAAATCATCAGCTAACATCATAGGATTTAATGGCCAGTTGGCCAAAAAAAAAAGCGGATAGGTAAAGAATAACCCATTCGCTTTTGCTAACGCTGTGAAGATTGAAATGGAACAGCCAATTGGTTATTAAATCATGTTGGGCTAAGCCATTGGAAAACCAAATGTTATACTG
>JABMQA010000964.1 GCA_013203545.1 Bacteroidota bacterium | reverse complement strand
ATTAAATCAGGATTAAAAAACGACCAGGGAATAGCTGCACAGAGTATATTGCTGGGCGCTGTGGATAAAGGGTTGGGCGGCTGCATCATCGGCTCGATAAAACGTGAGCTGCTCAGGGAAATGCTGAATATTGACCCTATGCTTGAAATTCTACTTGTGATCGCCCTCGGAAAACCAAAGGAACAGGTGGTGATTGAAAAAATGAATCAGGATGACAATATCAAATATTGGCGTGATGAAAACGGTATTCATCATGTCCCAAAGCGTAATTTGGATGATTTGATTGTGGGCTGATAATTCAAATGTGCACTATTTGGATATACCCATTTTCATCACAACACCAATTTTCTTTTTCCCGTCTATTTTTATGGTTATTGGTTCGGCAAACCTGATGTGACGAATGAATTCATCTTCATAAAAGGCGCTTTGGGAATCCAGATAATCCACATCATAAATCCCATCGTTTATAAACGGATTGATGGTGAAATATCCAACCCTGAAAGATGTCAGGTTCTGGAAGAAATGTGTTCCCTGACTGGGGTCGATACGGTAGTTTTTCAGTCCCGATTCAACGATTAAACGTGCGGCAGATATCTGAGGCCATTTTACCGGAATGCCCAGCCACGGATCACTTGAACCCCATCTTCCCGGACCCACCAGGATGTAATTTTTATTCTCTGAAAGGAATTTATCATTTAGTGTTCCGATTTTCTCAGCTATTTCTTTGGTTTGGGATGCATCAAAGGCATCAGGTTTAACATAAACAAAATCATTGATATTTTTGATAATCCCGTTTCCCAGGGCATTTTTCGATCCCAACATAATATCACCGGAATATATCTCCAATAAATCCTCATCGATGGTTTCATCGTTTTCGACAATGGGCCTGATTTGTAGTAGATAAAATACCACCGGTTTGCCTTTTGGAACGTTTAAATCAACTGCGAATTCGATTTCAATGCCTTTATTCATTTCACGTTGCCCGATTTCCAGGACATTTTTGAGAATGTCTGCCAACGGAAAAACATTATGATTCAGGATTGGTGAAAATGTTACCAACTTCTTACCCTTGACACTCATACCATCCCTCAGCATGTTGTTGTTAAAATCATATGTGGAGGCTACCCATTTCATGGAGTTGTCCTTTTCGGCTTCGGAAATCTTCAATTTTAACAAATTAATCGAATCATCGATACATGGTTGAAAATGGTCGGCATTAAGATCAAGTGCATAAAACGAACGTTGTGTTTCACTTAAGGCCATTTCCGGTGAAGTGAGCTGCAAAACTTTTTTTGGATATTTTGGTGAAAACCGCAGGGTATTCCCCCCGTCCACAATATATTTACCCAGTCCAAGTGCAACATTAGCAATGCCATCTTCAGGTTTTTCCGGCTCGATGGGGTAAAAATTTACTGACCGTGCCACCCCTGAAATGGTGGGGTAAAACCGGTCTCCATACTTTGATCCGCATACTTCCTGAAGGACAATACCCATTTTTTCTTCATCTATCACGTTCAAGGTGGCTGTCATGTAGGCCTTGCTGTCCTTATAAAATGCTGAAGCATAAACGCTCTTAATGGCAAGGCTCAGCTTTTGTATCATCAATCTATCATCATCCTCGATATATGGAATCATGTAGGTTGAATATATCCCTGCAAAGGGCTGGTAATGACTATCCTCCAGGAGACTTGATGAACGAATGGCAATCGGGTTCCTGGTCGCCGTAATCAAAGTGTACAGATCTTCATGGATTCGAAAGGGCAAACGGGCATTCACAAATGCTTCCAGAATTTCACGGTCACTTTCGCTCGACAGGGCAACATCAAACAGGTGGTTCTCCTCCATGAATTCATCGAAAATATCCGTACTCAGGACAATTGTGCGAGGAATGGTTATGATGATATCATCGTAATAATCAATTAAATGGTTTCGCTTTATCAACGAATCCAAAAAGGCCAGCCCACGAGCCTTCCCACCAATGGAGCCTTCGCCGATACGTGTGAAATTAAGGTATTCATCAAAACGGTCTCGATGAAATTCAGCAATCACACCTCTTCCTTTATACATCCGGAACTTGGCAATGGCATCATAGAGATACCTTCTGATTTCATCCTGATCATCGAAATCCTCTAATTGAAATTGCTTAAACAGGTCAGCCAGTGGAAAAAGCGCCCTGGCCTTTAGCCATTTTGAGATGTGGTTACGGCTGATATGGTAAAGAAATGAATCGTCAGGAATATCAAACATTATTTCCTGAAGGGATTTTAAATCGTGGGCCCGAAGAATTTCCTGATTGGTTTTGGGATTAACAAAAACAAAATCACCAAAAGCAAAATAGGCAGTAATAAAATTCCTGAGTTGAAGCGAAAGTGTCTTTGAGTTTTTATTAATATAACCTACCTTAATTCTTTTTGCGATTTCCTTTACACCCAAATCAGATGACTGCAATAGAACGGGCATGAACTTGTCGTCCTTTTTAACCATCTCACAGAGACGCAACCCGGCCTGTTTGTCGTAAACCCCATTGTGCATATAGCTCATATCCGTTATGATGCCCAGCAGGTTGTTCTTATACTTATTATATAAATCAACGGCTTCTTCAAACGAAGTGGCGAGCAATATTTTTGGCCGTCCCCTCATTCTGAGCATCTGCTGGTGCTCATTCAGGCCCTCGGTCATAAACGACTTCGACTGTTTGAAAATGATTTTATAAATGTTGGGCAGGTAGGAAGAATAAAACCGTACGGAGTCCTCAACAAGAATGATAACCTGTACGCCAACCTGCGTAACGTCGTGCTCCGTATTCATCTTGTCTTCGATCAGTTTGATAATGGCCAGTAATATATCCGCATTCCCGAGCCAGCTAAATATATAATCCAGTCCCTTGAGCTTACCTGAATCCAGCTTTAATGAAAACTCCCGTGAAAATGGTGTTAGTAAAACAACCGGAATATCCGGTTCTTTTGCTTTGATTTCCATAAACACCGACTCGTCGAATGCACTCAGCATAAAAATGATCAGGTCGATATTTTCTTCCTCCAATACCTGAAATGCCTCATCCTTTGTGTTGGCCTGGATAAATTGTGGTGGATATCTGAGGTTTAATGAAACATACTCATTAAAAATCTGCTCGTCAATTCGACCGTCATCTTCAAGTATAAAGGTATCGTACCTGCTTGCAATTAACAAAACATGGTAAATCCTTTTTTTCATCAGGATATTAAACGAAGTATCGTTAAAAACATACTTCCTCGAAAAAATATTGATTTTATCCGACATAATTTAGCTTAATAAAAGGTTTGAAGTATCTCCACTACCCATGAACTTCCTCACAAAAATAAGAAGTTTACCAAATAGTTTCAAAAATAATCCGCTGTAATCTGTGAACTTACCGAAGTAATATCACGAACACCTTTACAAGCAACTGCCTGTTTTCACAATATGTAAAAAATAAACCGATTGCATTGGACTAATCTCATGGTGAGTAATCCGTTACTTTAATATTTCTTCACCCATAAAAATCCTGTAGATAGGCATTTTTTAACAAAATAAATATCAGTCCAATTGAAATTGATTTTACTTTAGCAATTGATTTTACCACAGTTGTTATGAAGTTGAATAAAATTGCTTGCAAAACTATAATTTTCAGCATTATCATCACGGTGATGTTGCCCCTGGCATCTGCTGCCCAGCAAGCATATATCGACAGCATAATTATTTTACTTAACAAAACCCCGGCAAAGGCCGATAAGCTTGTATTATATCTAAACCTGTCAAAAGCCTGTCGCAACGTAAACCCATATGCCGGCCTTGCATATGCCGACTCGGGTCTTTTAATAATCAAAGAGTTAAAAAACCCTAAAGTTGAAGCAGAATTTATCAACGAAATTGGTGTGTTGTACCGAAAGGTCGACATGTATGAGCATGCCCTGGAAAGTCATCAGGCAGCAATGGCAATTTTTGAAAAGATAGGCAATAAGATGGGCATAGCCTATAGT
>JABMQA010000963.1 GCA_013203545.1 Bacteroidota bacterium | reverse complement strand
TCTTCGGGATATTACAGCTATATCTGGGCTGAAACGCTGGATGCAGATGCTTTCCAGGCGTTTAAGGAAACATCACTATTTGATCCGGTAACCGCACAATCATTCCGTGAGAACATTCTCGAAAAGGGTGGCACCGAAGATCCCATGCAACTGTACATTAAATTCAGGGGTCATGAACCTAGCAAAGATGCGTTGCTGAAACGGAAGGGGTTTATTTAAAAGGAATTTCTAATTTGATTTGTCCTGCGGTTGCAAATCCGCAGGAGCTAGTTTATACGACCAAGCATTGGTTCTTCTTAAGGAGTGAACTCAAAACCCTTTCTATTGCTTTTCGATCTGAGAATTAATAGAATTAATAAACAAAATATGTTACTTTTGATTCATCAGAAAAAGTAACAATGAATGCACTTGAGCAATATTTAATAAAGATTGATGATAGCAACTATGATTGTACGGACGTTCACTCCATAAATGATGAATTTCTACTAGTTTCCAAAGCACTCACCCAAGATAACAAACTGAATATTGCCAAAACTGCTGACCTTGACCGGCAAGTCTTTTCAGTACATAAATCTTTTGATAAAGAACCTGATATAGAAAATGGAATTATCAGAGGATTAAGCTGGCAAATGAGTGGTACTCAAACTTTAGAGGATGAAAACCAAATACCTTTATACTGGCCGGACGTTACAAAATATACCCAACAAGATTTTGAATACTTTGAAAAACGATACAATGAGTGTAAAAATATTTTTGCAAAAACAGAATATGGTATAATGGTGTATTTTGGTGAGAAAACAATCACATCAAGGCATAATAATTTTAAACGCCAGCTTTGTAATGAACTATTTCAACTCAGTAAAGATTATCTCAATAAAGCAACCAAAGACGAAAAAATGGATCATTACGTCATTCATTTTTTTCATTCACTTCGCCTGGCGTTTGGTGTTGCAGAAAAATCGAAACTTGAACCCGAGCTTACAAATATAATTCGATACATCTTTAATACACATCAGGATTGGGATACAACAAAAGATGGTACACTACGCATTTTACTTGATCTTTCCGGTTTATTGTCTGACTATTTTAGCTTATCAAATAAATTAATTGATTTCCAGAAAGTCATCGACAAAAACCTGGATGGTGCCAGGGAATTTGAAAAAGCATATGTTTGGGGTGCGATTTATGCCATTGACCGAAATATTGCCATTGAACAAAAAAGAAAAAAACCGGTTACAGAATTATTAACTTATAAGGCGAAGTTGTATGAAAAACTCGCAAATGATGCAGAAAGCAAAGGAAATCTTGCCTGTGTGGGTTTTGCAGAAAATGCACTTCGTATTTACAAACAGGTCAAACGTTCTGATGATATTGAAAGATTGGAGACGTATTATTCCGATTTAAGAGGAAAGTTTCGATTATCAGAAATAAAACAGGAATTACCTAAAAAACATACAGATATTATTAGTGAACGAATTTTAAAGGCTGTAAATGATAACGATGAAAGAGGTATCATTCATCAATTTATTTTATCACCCTGGTACGATACCATTCAGAATATCAGAAAACACGCTATTGAGTTAAGTAATAAAACCGTTTTCCTTTCGATGATGCCAACATCAATAATGGATAAGTTTGGTAATACTGTTGATGTGTTCCACACAGATGAAGAAAAAGAGAAATTCAATTTTTGGAACACATATTCGTTCAACTTTCAAATTGGCACACAAACAATGCAAAGCTTTTTTTTGGAGGCCTATAAAGCCAGTAAATTAAACTATGCCTCCGTAGTTTCTTATTTAGAGGACACCTGGTTCAATGAAGTTATTGTTAGAAGTTATCATGGTCAGGCAGTAAATGTTAAACCAATTGACACTTTGAAACCAGGACTTAAAAGAGTTTTTGAAGAGCTCGATAAATTCTTTGCTGATAATAATTATCAATGTGATTTTGTAACAATAATAGATAGTTTAACATTAAAAGTTGAAGGATTGCTGCGCTACTTTTGTGAAAAAGTTGGTATTGCTACTTTTAGGTCAAGACCAAAAAGACATAAAAGTTCTGATAATATAGTTATTGAAAAATTATTGGATGATTTATTGGCAGACATTACGCATGAACCTCCGATAAAACCTGATCAGAAAACAAATTTCGATGAGGAAGACAGAATTTTAATTAAATATGTATTAGTTGAAAAAGCAGGTTTAAATTTAAGGAATACAATAGCTCATAGCCTTATGGATATTTACGAATATTCATTTGAGCTTCTGGTTATTCTTTTCTGCATTATTATTAAATTAAGTAAGTATAAATTTATCGAAATGAAAGGAGAAAACAAGGATGAAAATAGTACTTAATGAGCCACATGTCAAATATAAAATTGCTGGCTGGCTTACAGAAATGCAAGGTTTTTCCTTTGTCGAATATATTTACAGAATCGAAAACGAAACAATTTTGTATTATCCACCATGTGGATCAACATTTATAGAATTTCCAAAAAGACAAAAAAGAAAATTATCAGCTTTACGGGGTAAAATGACAAGGCAAAACGAAAATGAAATTGATGACCAAATTTCAGATTTACGTAGCGAATGGAACAGAAATACTTGATTGACACTTGTGCAATTATAAAATACCTGGAAAATCTTTTCCCTTCAGAAGCTTTATCCTTTATGGATATTGTCGTTGACACTGATTGCCAGGTCTCATTCATAACGAAAATTGAATTATTGGTTTGGAATCCGCCTGTCCCTTCCGACATTGAAATCAGAAAGGAGTTTTTAAATGGTTCGGAAATACATTACATAAACGATGAAATTATTGTCCGGGCAGTTCAAATTAGAAAAACAACCAAAATAAAAC
>JABMQA010000962.1 GCA_013203545.1 Bacteroidota bacterium | reverse complement strand
GTGTACAATTTACCACCTTCAATCCAGGTAGCAAAATAAAGAATATCATTGTCTTTGTCCCAGGCCATATCCTGAGCTGCCTGGTCAAGGTAAATATCAAGAGGGATAACTGCCGTAATAGCCCCGGTTGCGCCATCAATCATGTAGAGATCATCGTTGCCGGTGCCGATACCGTAAAGTTGTCCGTCGGGATTGCATGCAATACTGGTTATATTACCTCCACCGCCGATGTCACCGATAAAGGTACATGTACCGGTGGCCGGATCAACTTCATAGAGTTCGGTATAAGAGGCGCCATACATGATGCCATTTACATCGTCATAGGCCAGTCCGTTAAAAGCGGGAGTAAAACCAATATAAGTCATGGCGCCGGAAAATTCGTCGATTGAGTAAAGACCCCCTCCCCATTGGCATCCGTACCAGGTCCGATTTGCCCAACATGCGCCAGCAATGAAGTCAGATGAAGTGGTCGGGGCAATCAGGGAAGTAGTATACGGGGTGGCGGAAAAAAAGCTAATGGGGCCCTCTGGTAATACGCCACTTGGATCCCAGGCATTATAGGCATAAAAGTAATTGGGCTCAAGGACATCTACCGCTTTATCCAGACAGTCGTTTTCCGGAATCTCATCATCCGGGAGGAGGGTACAAACTTCAATGGCATGGGTTCCAAGCACAGCATTCCATGCATCGAATTCAACCTCTGTTGTTTCAGCGAAGTCGAGATTGGTAACGGTTCGGATTGAAGTATAACCAGTGCCGATAGTCATTTGTACGTTAAAAGTAATCGTTTCAAAGCCGGCATTTTTAACGACTGCAACTGGCATGATTATGCCCAGGGGCATGGCTTCGGGAACATCAATGGAAACTGTTACTGCATCGTAGAATACGGGAGTACAGTTTGCCATACCAATTTCTCCACCGGTCGGGACAGAAAAGTACATCCCGTCCGAGAATACAACATTGCCATTGATATCAAGTATTTCATAAGAACAATCCTCCGGGAACCAACTACTGGGGTTAAATATAGCAACCAAAAGGCTGCCATCGGTGACCTCGAATTCTGTGATTTCAGGGCCCATACCTAAGAGTGTGTAATTTTCAAGAATGGGTACGCCATCTTCGGTAATAGTTAGTGTACAACCATCCCATCCCCAAGGAAATTCGCTATAAGCAATTAGCGTATAGTTGCATCCGGATAGCTCTGTGTTGGCAAAATACTTATTTATAAAGTTATGGCCTTTAGATTCTTTATCCGGGGACAAGCGGGGAAAAGATTGACCCTGTCTTGCAGACTGTTGCAGGGAGTTGGTTAAACTTGTGGCCTGCCTGAACCTCCTGTCCTGCTGCGGTTTTTTATTGTCAGTAGCCGTTTGCGCAAATACAAAGGTTGCCATGAATAACATAGCCACCAAAAAAAATGTAACTTTTTTCATTTTCATAAGAAATTGTCTTAATGTGATTATTATAAAATTTAAAAATTATAGCATGCATTATTTATAAAATCTCTTGCTAAGCCTCTATCACAATGTCTATCGGGAACTTCATTTCGTGATGAACTATTAATTTTTATCGCTCTTAATATTTTGAATGAGGTTACCTTTTTTAATTGTGGTTTTAATTTTTTCAAGCGCTTTATTTTGCAGTTGTAATTCCTTTATAAATGATGCGGCGTTTTTCTCTGCCTTATCATTTTCGTGCGGAGGGATTTTGTTTTCCCGGGTGGGTTGTTTTTTTCCTTTCATAATTTAATTTCTTTTCGTATTCCGTTTGCGGCAAATTTACTTACCTAATGTCCGCCAAACCAAATTTCGGATGGCTATTAAATCAATACAGAAAAGGAAATCATCCAAACAATATCTATACAGAGACTTTTAATATCCTGTTATCTAACTATATGAGGATGCTAAAAATTTAGGTTAAAATGCGTTTTCGGCTGATCAACAACATGAGATGTTGTGATATAATTAAGACAACACCGGTATTGTTGTTTTGGAAAGATGAAATAATGATTTTTTAATCTTAACAAATTGTTATAAATGTTCGAGGAACAAGCTCAAAGAAACGGAGGGATCGGTAATACTAAGCTTTTTACGAAGCCGGTAACGGGCAACATCAATGCTGCGCGGATTGGAAT
>JABMQA010000961.1 GCA_013203545.1 Bacteroidota bacterium | reverse complement strand
TTGGGATGTTCCCACGAAGAGGTTTTTTTCAGTTTTGTGCTGATAAAATCCAGACTATTGTTTTTTCCACTATCTAAATGATAAAAAAAAGGATTGTACACCATCCGGTTATTTCCGGACATAACTGTCGAATTTATCCGTAGTTTTGGGAATATTATTTAAAATGTTTCACTAAGCCATCCGCAGCATTTTTAAAAGATCCTCAGGCTTGAAAGGCTTGCTGATATATTCGTCCATTCCTTCGGCAATCATACGCTCCCGCTCACCTTTCAATGCGTTGGCTGTCATGGCTATGATCTGGATGGGTTTTTCCACATCGTGCCGTGTTTCGTACTCCCGGATTTTATGGGTAGCTTCAATGCCATTCATTACCGGCATCAACACATCCATCAAAATCAGGTCGTACTTGTTCTTTTTAAAAAGGCTAAGGGCGATTTTTCCATTTTCAGCAACATCAACCTGATGGCCAAGCTTATGCAGGTTGAAAAGGGCGACTTTCTGATTAATAACATTGTCTTCAACAAGCAGAATATTTAATGTTTCTTTGCCATGCTGTTCTTTTTCGATTTTATCTTCAATCTCTTCGAGGGAACCCTCGCTAACTTCAAATTCTGCCGTAAACCAAAATTTCGAACCTTTTCCCTCCTCACTTTCAACGCCGATTTCACCATTCATCATTTTGGACAGGTTTTTGGAAATCGCAAGTCCAAGGCCTGTTCCGCCATACTTTCTCGATGTGGAGCTTTCTGTTTGCGAAAACACCTTGAATAGCCGCTTTTTCCCTTCTTCGGAAATTCCGATCCCTGTGTCGATAACCCGGAAGATGAGTTTAACATGCTTTTTGCTGATGGCCTGCTTCCTGGTTTTTTGGTCCAGTTTGCCAATTTTCAGGGTAACAGTGCCGGATGGGGTAAATTTTATGGCGTTGTTTAGTAAATTGATAATGATCTGTTTCAGCCTAAGGGAATCACCCCTGAGAAATAACGGAACCACAGGTGATATCTCGGTTTTTAATGCCAGCCGTTTTTCCTGTGCTTTAAGACTGAGCAATTTAATAATATCATCAATATCTTTACGCAGGTTAAAGGTGATGCTTTCGAGTTCTACCTGCCCTGATTCAATTTTGGAAAAATCCAGGATGTCGTTAATGATCGAAAGGAGATTGTTTCCTGAAATATTAATAATGTCGAGGTATTCTTTTTGTTCAGCAGTTAGTTGTGTGTTTTTAAAGATATTGGCCATTCCAATGATGCCGTTCAGTGGTGTTCTGATTTCGTGTGACATGGAGGCCAGAAAAATGGACTTGGTGTGGGTGGCTGCCTCTGCTTTATCCTTTGCGATTTTCAGTTCGGCATTCATCCGTTCCAATTCACGCTTCTGCATATATAAATCAAGAAAAACCTTTACTTTGCCACGCAGGATTTCCGGCTGGATGGGTTTTGAGATCAGGTCAACTGCGCCTGTTTCGATGCCTTTAATTACATAAAAGTCGTCCTTATAAATGGCAGAAACAAAAATAACCGGAAGGAATTTGGTCCGATCTTCCTGCCGCATGAATTCAACGGTTTCGTAACCGTCCATTTCAGGCATCTGAATGTCGATAATTGCGAGTGCGAAATCATGAAGAAAGGTATTTACCAGGCCTTCATTCCCCGAAAGCGACCGAATGAAATCCACATTAAAATCACTGAGCAGTTTTTCTATAGCGATGAGGTTTTCTATCTTATCGTCAACAATCAATATTTTTGGTTTATCATTCATCGGATTGGTTCTCTGTTTTCTGATGGTTTAAAACCCAGGCGAAAGATTTTTTATCAAAAAAATTCACGATAATATCTTTCAATTCTTTGGTTTTAAATGGCTTGCTAATATATCCATCCATTCCCTGTGAAAGTAATTTTTCGCGGTCACCCTTAAGCGCATTGGCGGTCATGGCAATAACGGGAATACCCCGCTTGATATCCTGAAAATCCTGAATGCCCTTAATTTGTTTTGTGGCTTCAATTCCATCCATTATCGGCATCATGATATCCATCAAAACCAAGTCGTACAGATTTTTTTTGAATAAGTTAACGGCATCCTGCCCATTGTTGGCAACATCTACCT
>JABMQA010000960.1 GCA_013203545.1 Bacteroidota bacterium | reverse complement strand
GGAGTAAGGAGTTAACCAATTCTAACTCATAAAGTACGTTGCTCAATCATGCTACATTATTTAAGATTCATTTACATCATCAAATCTTAAAAATTCGGAGATTAGAATTTTCATATGAAAAAGTTATGAGATTAGGAGATTGATGCAGCACCGGTTACATATCCGAAACAGTAGATAAAAAATATTTTTCTTATTACTTCTGCGTATCTCTAATGAACTTTACGGCAAAAATCCTGTTTTAGGTGTTAATAAAAGAATATTAATATCTGAAAAAATCATTCGATTATGTCAATAAGAAAAGCAAAAGCCGTTTGGAATGGTACTTTAAAAGAAGGAAAAGGGGCCATGAACTTCAGCAACTACAGTGGCCCGTTCTCATTTGTTTCACGATTTGAGGAAGGCGATGGTACCAACCCGGAAGAACTGGTTGGAGCCGCCCATGCCGGGTGTTATTCGATGTTCCTGGCTGCATTGATCAGTGGTGAAGGGTTGACCCCGAAAAGTGTTGAAACCACCAATTCTGTAACCCTGGGTAAAGATGAATCGGGTCCGTGCATTACGAACATTCACCTCGATTGTGTGGTTCATTGTGACGGCCTTACTCAGGAAAAATTTAATGAGCTCGCCCAGGCAGCCAAGGAAAAATGTCCCATTTCCAGGCTTTATGCCGGGGGCACAGCCACAATAGAACTTGATGCGAAGTTGGTAGGATAAAGGTTCCTGTCCGGTTTGAATTTCCTTTTAATTTCAATTTGATGCAGTCTGCTTGCTGTTCTGAAGAAGCCTGTCCCGAAGGAGCATTAAAGAAAATGAATACCTGCCTCGGGTTGCTGATTTAGTTGCATTAGAATAAGTTCCGGATTACAAATCCGGAACAGGGTTTCTATCGACTTTGCCTTGTTTTTCATGGCTTAGGTTTTTAATTGATTCAACGGCTGGCAGGGCATTCCTACCTGTGCATTTTCAACAAAGCTTTCTACTACATAAACAGATTGTTGTTTAATAAAAAAACACCCCTGCAATGCTTATCGCAGGGGTGTTTCTATTTATACTTAGTTAATCCTATTGGATTACAAGACGTTTAACGCTGACGAGTCCATCGCTTTCAAACCTCAGAACATAAACTCCTGGTTGCAGGCTACTTACGTCAATGCGACTTTGTTCGCTGGTCAGCATCACTCTCTTTGCTACCAAACCTACAGCATTGATCAGTTCAACTGATGCCTGGTTTGCAATCGATGATTCAAATGGGTAAACAATTGTAATTTCATCTCTTGCCGGGTTCGGATGGATGCTGATCTGTGATTCGAAGTTCGCATTACCGATACCAGTGGAAGACGTGGTCAAACCAATGATATGAGAAATACCGTTGTTCTGGTACAGACCATCATGCTGCGGTAACGAGTTGTCCCAGGTAGTGTATAATTCCACTTCTGACTGTTCGAATTCGTTGTAACCTACAAGCCTGATGATTTCATTATCGATAGCTCCATCCTTAACCGAGGTTGAAATGTCATCGCCATACACAGTCAACAATACATTACCTTCCGATTTGGCTGTTGTCGCATATCCAATGCAGTTACCAGCCTGATCGAATGCTCCGATATAATTAACACCGTCCAAACCTTCCAGAACAGACTGATCAATGGCGATCAGGTGTACGTCAGCACTTCTTACCAAATTCCACGGGCTCTCGTTAACCAGCGGCTGGAAGCTGTAAGCGTTATCTATCGGCTCACAAGCAGCTGGCGGGAATGAAGCTGTTGCATCATTATTCATGCGTAGATAATAACCAAATCCTGGGGTAAGATCAGATAATGTAAAAAGTCCCAGTACTGGCAAATATACCTCGTTTGTTTGTGTACAATATATGTAGAAGATATCGACCAATGGATTAACGAATACATCTGTTAACGGGATCATGTTGTTGGTCAGTACCGGTAAATAACTGAAGCTACCGGCGGTCAATTCAACTTCTGTATTTGTTACCGGATCGCCTCTGAAAGTCCAGGTACTTGGGCTGGTCACCTTAACCTTATAACCCTGCTGTGAATTCCAGTCTCCTATGGTATTGGTACCGGCAACCGGCCAGTAGATTTTCCCGTTGCTTGTAACCATAATTATCAGGTTAGCCGGATCCGGCAGAATATCCTGTGCAACAACAGGCATACTGGCATTGATGGGCTGGATGTACGATGAAATTACCGACCATCCCTGGATAACCGGAACAATATGCACACTGTACAATACTGTGATCTGGTCTATTTCAGATTCACAACCCAACAGATCGAATGACCTGGCTTCGATGGTATTGTAACAAGGTTCCAGTTCTACAAAAATTGACCAGCTGGTAGTACCGGATGCCGCCATCCATGTGCCGCCGTTTACCCTTACTTCAACATAATCAATGTCGCCGTCGGGATCGTTTGCCGTACCTTCAACGGTTGGATATTCATACAGGATATCTCCGTCGAGCGGTGATGTGATTTCAACAACCGGAATTTCGGACAGGTACAACACCATGCAATCCTCGGTATTTACGATACACGGGGCACAGGCAACACCTGTCAGGCAGAGTTCGACAGAGCCTGCGGTGAGGTCGCCGGCACCAGCCGTGTAGGTTGCGTTGGACATGGTGTAATCATCGAATGTACCATCACCTGAAGTTGACCAGTACTGATCACAAACATTTTCAGTGTACCCGTTGAGTTGGTATTCGCCGATTTCACAACTGGTAGCGTCATCGCCGGCATTAGCAGTCGGTAAACCATAAATAGTTATCAAAAGACAATCAACAGCTGGAATTGGGTATGGATCGATTGGTTCCGCCGTTAAGCATAGCTCAACGGTACCAGTTAAAATATCACCTGCACCAGGTGTGTAATTGGTCACTAAGGCATCAGGTGCTGAGAATATGCCATCACCACCACTCCACATTACGCTGCTGTAATTATGTGCATCACCTACCAGACTGGCAACCTGGTTTTCACAAATGTCCTGATCGTCTCCGGCATTTGCAGCCGGTACTATCAGAGCTGACTCAACAAACAAATCCAAACACTCAACGTAAGGAAGTCCGTCGCAAGGGGCAATCTGGTCTACATGAAGACAGAGTGTAACGAAAGTTCCCGGATCAGTAATTCCAGGAGTATAAGTTGCATTCAAATCTGTTTCATTATCAAATGTGCCATCACCTGTTGTTGTCCATAATAAGGAACTGTAGTTTTCGGCAGTTGCTGCTACCAGTGTAAACGGACAGGTTTCACAAACGGTTGCATCGTCGCCGGCAAATACATTGTCAGGTAATAATTGTACCGTTAAGGTAACATTATTTGAAACAGCCTCAGGCGGATAGGTTCCTGAAACAACAACGTTATAGTCGGTTGCAGCATCAGCAACGCCTGCCGGATTTATTGTCAGCTCATCGGAGGTTGCACCAAAAATATTGCCGCCGTCCGTCAATTCCAGTATCCCTTTTCTCCATTGATAGGTAAGGCCATCTCCCG
>JABMQA010000959.1 GCA_013203545.1 Bacteroidota bacterium | reverse complement strand
GTAGTGAATTATTACAATATATCCCCCCGCCTCCATCAAAGCTCCAAAATGTTGAATTGCCTTTTATGGTTAGATTTTGTAATAGAACAGTTGAAAAATTACTTTCTATACCACCGCATGGTAAACCTATGGCCTTCCATACAACCCTATATTTTCCTTTCTTACCATTTTCCGGAATGTGCTCTTCAATAAGCTGTCCAACATGGTTATACACCGAGATGACTACCTTTTCATCTTGAGGGACATTATATTCAATGGTAATGTATTCTGTTAATGGATTCGGATAACAACGAACTTCAAACTCCGAACTTTGAACTTCGAACTCTTTAACCCCCACAACCACCTCCTGGTTTTCATACGCTCCCATATCAATCCTGCCTCCATATATGCGGGGATTTCCGGCCAGATCAAGTTCAGGAAGGTTCAGGCCGGTTGTATCAGGTGTTCCGGCATTTACACATGGTGATTCATCAGATAGTGAAAAGGGATAATCACCGGTTCCTGTAAATATGGGATCCAGCTCGATGTTTCCCACACCTACCCATCCACCCTGTATGTCGGAATAGGTAATGCTTATCGGGCCAGATATCTCATTGGGAATGTTGTTCCAGACAATTGAATTAAGAACAACCGGATTGAAAGAACTTTCACTATAAATACCGCCTCCGGAATTAACAGCTGAATTTCCTGATATTGTTACATTCAGCATAGTTGGACTAGCATGACTACTACAATAAATTCCTCCACCATTATTATCAGCGTGATTTCCGGAAATCAAAACATTTTTCAAAATAGGATCACTGCCATTACCACTGATGTAAAGTCCACCTCCATTCCAAATTGGCCCATAATTGTTGATGATGGATATATTTTCCAGCTCAGAACTGGCCCATAAACATGCGATGCCTCCTCCGGCATTGTTTTGAATTGTAATATCCGACAGCTTCACGCTTGCATTATAAAGGGTGATCCCTCCTGCATAGGTTGTCGGAGAGGAATTATTACCCAGCCCGCCGGTTACTGTAAAATTACTGAGGTGATTTTGTAGGTTGTTTTTTATGATCAATACGGTGGACTGCCCCTCAGCATCCAAAATCACCTCATCTTCCGATACTCCCATTATATTGGTATAATCGAGCATATGTACAGGAAACGATTTTTCACTTGTTGATGAGCTATAAGTTCCTTCCATTAAGTGGATGGTATTTTTATGCAGCAGGTCAGCCATGATCATCGAAAATGCATAATCAATGTTTTTAAACGGTTGCTCTTCGCTCAATCCACTGTTTGAGTTATCCCCATCCGGTGAAACATATAAGTCAGCATCAACCAGTTCTGTTTTCGAATTAAGAATATCGAAGCTATATACTTGAATGGGAAAAGCCTGGTATGAAGAGGGATACATCACAGTAAAAGTATCTACTACCACATCCTGTTGCACTACGGCATAATAATCACTGCCCACCGGAGCTTCATTCAGGTATATGTTACAGCGGAGATCCATATCGAAAACCGGTTTGGCGCCATACTTACAATGAATTCCTCCACCTTCATTTTCTGCAGAATTATATGCAATGGTAACATTTTCGAGGTTAGGGAAAGAATTACCAGAGCAATATACTCCACCACCGTTGTATGAAGTATTGTTGGCAATGACGGTATTTTTCAAGGCAGGACTGGAATCATAACACCAAACACCATGATTTGTATTGCCTGTAATAGTTAAATCAGTCAGAATTGGATCAGAACTGCTACATACTATTCCAGAACCAGAATTATTGGTAATACTGGTATTGCTAACCGTTGCATTGCACGACCATTTACAATACAACCCGGTACCGTCATTAGCATCGATGGTAACATTTTCAATTGTAGGGCTGGAGCCACTGGTACAAGAAATTCCACTGGAATTGTTGGTAACCCGAATGTTTTCTATCAAAAGGTCCGAACCTTCATGCAGAGTAATTCCCCCAGCCCAGACATAGGGTGCAGTACTTCCCCCGGTGCTTTCCGAACCGCCCTGGCCATGCATAATGGTCAAGTCTTTAATTGATGACCCAACATTTGATATTGTTCTTATTACTGCTGTTTGCCATTCCCCATCCAGGATACTTCCCAATTCTGATTCTCCATTAAGGCTTAAATAGTCTGGGATATTCAAAGGGTAAACCTCTCCAGTTGCTGTAGGACCATAGGTTCCATCGGCAATATGGATTGTGTGTGGATTTGTTTCGCCGACTACCATTTTCGAGAAAGCGTAGCGAATATTTTTTAAGGGCTCGTTTGCTGATAAGCCACTATTTGCATTATCCCCAGCTGGTGATATGAACAGATCATCATCCACCTGTTCGATCTTACCATTTAAAATGTCAAATTCAAAATTTTCAATTGGGCTTGCATGGTAGTCGGTTGGAAACAAAACGCTAAAGGTATCAACTACAATTACTACATCTGATTCAGCATACAGGTCATTACCAATCAATCCAAAATTCTCGTAAATATTACAACTGTTTGTACCAACTACAAACCCACTTCCATCATTAAAAAATATACCGCCACCAAATTTGGCATTATTTCCTGTTAAAGTGACATTGGATAAATTCGGGCTGGACGAACCACAAAAGATCCCTCCTCCATCATAGGCAGAATTATTCTCTATTTTTGAATCTATCAGGTTGATGCTTGAACTATAATCAATATATAAACCACCACCCGAACCGGAGGCCGTGTTTGATTTTATGGTTACATTATGCAAGACCGGATTACTGCTACCGGGATAAATGCCGCCGGAATAAACACCGCCACCGGTACCAGCGTAGTTACATCTGATTGTAGTATTACAGATTGTCGGATTGGAGCCTGAGATATAAATGCCGCCGCCAAACCTGCCAGGGCCAAATGGCCATGGGATTTCAGTTCCCGATCCATTGGTAAGTGTAAATCCATTTAATACGGCTGCAGAATCTTCACCATTTTCAAACACTACTACACTTGTGATGCTATCTCCATCAATTACCGTTTGAGAAATGTAAGCCGTGTCGTTTGTTGTCAGGAAATGAGATGCCACAGTGATGTTTTTCCCGCTGTAGTTGATATTTTCGACATAGGTGCCGGGAGCTACCAGGACCGTGTCACCAATATTTGCCACATCAATACCTTGTTGGATGGTGGGGTAATCTTCGGGGATATTAATGAAGTTGTTGGGCGTTTCGGGTTCAAGTTCAAAAAAATCAACGATCCTTGCCATCAACGTATCTCTCACATTTGGTGAGTCACCATCAACCAACTTTGCCAGTGCATAAGAAAAAACAAAAGTTTTCTGGCCGTACTCACCTTCTCCCTGAACTGCTACCGTTCCATATTCATCTTCATCAAAAGCTGCAATACCATATTCATTAGGTACCATCACATAAATGAACCAGTTCAGATTTTGGGTTGAAGCTGTAAAGACAAGATCCTGGCAGAATGAATTTGGCATACCTGACAGATTGGTGATAACATTAGAATATACTGGAGCATGGGTTTCGTTTATTCCAAACAAATCTATGATCTCCGCATAATCAGGATATCCAAAATGCGACTGTGAACCGAAAAATGAACCACATTCAACATAAATTCTTCCTCCCTGGTAAATATACTCTGCAATAATTTGTGTCATTTTCATGCTAACTACGGTCCCATCTCTGAGGTTGAACCCATGATTTCCAAATGACAGAAATACTGCGTCAAATCCTATTAATGAAGAAGGAAATGAGGAGGTGTATAATACATCAAAGCCTTTTTCATATAGAAATTCATTTATAAAATCTCCGCTATATGCGTTACCCGTACCTTCTCCCTGGTAAACAAGAATTCCTGAAGGTTTTATTAAAATTTCAATAGAAATGGTATCACCCCAGGTAATTTCTTTGTCAGCTGTTGTAACAAGTTGTAAATTGGCTAAATGTGTAGTAGCTTGATCTGAAACCTTAAACTCAAATGCATTTTCCAGAGTAAAATAATCATCAGCCGGAATATCTCCTGTATAAGTATCATTTATAATTGTGATGTCAGCATCTTCTGTCATAAGTGTAAAAGTTGCATCATCAGCATCTATTCCATAATTATAGTTTATAAGTTTTAAACTCAGGCTGATCGTATCTCCTTGCTCGGCAACATGATTGCCATCCCAATCCTGAAAGTCTGCAAAAAACAAATCCAGGGCAATCTCCTGCTGGAGTGTATCAACAGTTTCTGTTAGGGCTCTAAGTGCATTGATCCGACCTGCACCCAACTGGTTTTCATAAGCGGGATTAATATCATCGATTTGGTCCGTTGTACCCAACACCTGAGTTATCACCTGGTCGGAAGTCCACTCAGGATGATATGACTTTACCAGGCCTAACAAGCCAGCTATTATGGGAGTAGCACAAGAAGTACCAGATGCACTTTGATATGAATTATTTATATAAGTGCTTAAAAGTTCGTAATTGCTACCTGTGCCATCTCCACCTGGTGCACTAATAGCTATATGTGGTCCAAAATTGGAATAATATGCCTTAGCATCCAAATGATTAAGGGCAGCGACTCCAAGAACTCCAGGATAAGCTGCGGGATACATAAGTTTGGTTTGATTAGAATTACCCGTCCCACCCAGAATAATACATCCCAGGCTTTTTACATAAATTACCGCTTCATAATTGGATTGGGAAAACCAATCATAATGTCCCCAGCTATTTGAGATTACATCTGCACCATTTTCTGCAGCATAAATCATAGCGTTGTACGATTGCAGGACTTGGCTTTCCCAACCTGCCTGTATTGGTAATATCTTCAGATTCCAACTTATGCTTGCAATCCCAACGCCATTATTGGTTGAAGCACTTGCATATCCTGCCATAAGGGTACCATGCCACATTTTATAAGTTCCAGGAACTGGGTTGGGATCGTTACTGTTTAAATAAAAATTCCAGCCAATAAAATCATCAACATAACCATTTCCGTCGTCATCCACTCCGTTTTCATCATCCGGGTCAAAAATCCATTGACCACCAAAATATTCAATTGTTTTTCCATCACCATCAAAATCTTCTCCCATATTCTGCCAGATGTTGTCAACCAGGTCCTCGTGATCCCATTCTGTACCGGAATCTACAATTGCTATCACAACTTCATCTTCTCCATTTTCTCCTTTGTGGATTTCCCAGGCTTCAGGGGCATGTATTTGTGGCAAATGGTGCAAATCGCCATACATAGGATCATTGGGTACTTCCAGAAGTTGAATTACCGGAATAGGTTCAGCATATTCAATATTTGGGTCTTTTGAAAATTCCCTTGCTACTTTGG
>JABMQA010000958.1 GCA_013203545.1 Bacteroidota bacterium | reverse complement strand
GATTCGGGCTTCAAAGAGATGGCCTTTAGGGGTTTTTCACCCATTCCAACAACCTGGGCAGCATGGATAATTTGAAAAACCCCTTGCCCGATATGGTGTTGGTTTAATAAATTCTTTATGATTTCAACATCACCGATGAGCACAATTTGGTCGGTGGGAGAAATTTCTTCCTGGGCGAGGATTGCCCCCTCAATAGTTGATTGAGGTGCATAATCACCGCCCATTACGTCCAATCCAATTTTCATCAGTGAATGAATGTTCCCAGGCACATAGGTTCTCCTGTGGTTATTCTACTTCGGCTTTTTGCATCACCACTTTTCCTTTGTAATAAAGGTCGCCATCAACCCAATATGCCCTGTGATACAAATGCACTGTACCGGTAGTTGGGCATTTAGCCAATGTTGGCATTTCGGCCTTATAATGGGTCCTTCTCTTATCTCTCCTGGTTTTCGAAATTTTTCGTTTTGGATGAGCCATTTTTCCTTTTTATTTAATAATTATCAATTTTATTTCTTCTTATTTTTTAACTTTAAAAGAGCATCCCAGCGAGGATCTATTCCTTCAATTTCCTCATGGTTGTCAAGCCGTTCAAGCATGGCAACATCACACGTAGATACACCATCCTGATCTTCGGGATGAATCCGCTGCATGGGCAGCAACAGCAAAATAAACTCATAAATATACTGGTTTACATTTAACTGGTGCTCCATTTCAGGTATCATGATCACTTCATTTGAAAGCTCCTGCCAATCATCCCCAAATTTTAAAATCAGCCGTTCGTTTCCATCAACCGGATGTTTAAAAACATCAAGACATCTGTCGCAACTCACTTCTACCCAACCATTAAAGACAAAGTCAAGAATCAACATGCGTTCCTGTTTGGTCATTTCAATTACAACCTGAACATCCCCCTTTAATATTTCAGCGGATTTAAATTGTTCAAAGAACTTGTCATCTGCTTTAAAATCAAACCGATGAACACCTACTTTCAATCCCTGAAAAGGGATCACAAAATTATTGAAGTAATCCACTTTATTCCTCCCAAAAATTGGGCGGCAAAATTAGATAATAATATTATGAATGACAAATTAAAAACATCAAATTATTTCGGCGCCATCTTCAGCATAAAAATCCCCAGTATTCCATAGATTATATTTGGTATCCACACAGCGAGCATGGGCGAAACACTGCCAAGTGCAGCAAATACATTACTTACCTGCATAAAAAGGATATAAGAAAAGGTGAGCGCAATCCCCACACCAAGATGCATCCCAATACCGCCCCTAACCTTACGGCTTGATAAGGAAACACCAATAACGGTAAGAATTAAGGTGGCAAAAGGAAAGGCAAACCGCTCATATTTTTCAATCAGGTATTCGGGCAGGCGTCTCGAGCCACGGAGTCTTTCCTTTTCGATAAATTTGTTCAGCTCAAAATAATTCATGGTTTTGATGTCCTCTACAATAATGGTAAATTCCTTGGGGGTGAGGTTAATCAGGGTATCCAGATGGCGTCCTTTAATCAGTGATTCATGATTTCCCGTCATTTCGCGGATAAAATAATTGGTGATTTTCCACATGCCACTAATACTGTCCCATGCAATACGATCGGAATTGAATTTGTAATATAATTCCCCCTCCTCATTGAATTTTTCCATCGAGAACTTTTGCCCGATATCCGTAAAACTGTTGTAGCTTTCAACATAAACAAAAACGCCCGGGCTAATCTGCATATGGATGTTCATATCCTCATTTTTAATGGGATCCTTGATGTACGATTTTTCAAACTCCCACATAACTTTGTTGGTATGTGGTATTAAAAAATTGGACATATAATAGGACATGATACCAAGAAAAAGCGCCGAAAGAAAATAGGGGAAAAGAAATCTCCAAAAGCTGATCCCACCACTCAAAATGGCAACTATCTCAGTATTCTGGGCTATTTTGGAAGTAAAGAAAATAACTGCGATAAAGGTAAACAGGTAACTGAACATGTTAACAAAAAACGGAATAAAATTCATATAGTAATCGAAAATGATCCCACTCAGGGGCGCCTGTTTTTCGATGAAATCGTCCACCTTTTCCGACAAATCAAAAATAATGATAATCACCGACAGGAGAGCGATGGAGTAGAAAAACGTACCCAGAAATTTTTTAATGATATAAATGTCGATGATTTTCATAACCTCCTGTCAAGTTTTTTTACCATCATATCTTTCCAGGATGAAAAGAAATTATCCACTATTTTCTCCCGCGCAGTTTTTACTAACCAGAGATAGAAGGATAAATTGTGCAAGCTGGCGATCATGGGCGCAAGGTATTCATTCGAAATAAACAGGTGTCGGAGAAATGCTTTCGAATACTGGCTATCTACAAAAGAATACCCGTTCCCGTCGATGGGTGAAAAATCATTTTTCCACTTCTCGTTTTTCATGTTCATAATTCCCTCGCTGGTAAACAACATGCCGTTGCGGCCATTGCGGGTAGGCATCACGCAATCGAACATATCCACGCCAAGTGCTATGCTTTCGAGGATATTTGCAGGGGTCCCAACCCCCATCAGGTATCTCGGTTTATCCTTTGGCAGGATGGCGCAGACAAGTTCTGTCATTGCGTACATCATTTCATGGGGCTCACCCACCGACAATCCTCCGATTGCATTGCCACCGGCATTTTTTGAAGCTATAACCTCTGCCGATTTTTTTCTCAGGTCGGCAAAAGTACTCCCCTGAACAATAGGGAACAACGTTTGATCGTGACTGTACAAAGGCCCGGTTTTGGCAAAATGGCCGATACACCTGTCGAGCCAGCGGTGGGTCATCTCCATCGAATCGCGGGCATAATCGTATTCGCATGGAAATGGTGTACATTCATCAAAAGCCATAATAATATCCGCGCCGATAATGCGCTGGATATCTATGACGTATTCGGGTGTAAACAAATATTTCGACCCGTCGATATGCGACTGAAAATGGGCGCCCTCCTCTTTCAGCTTTCTGTTGTTCGCCAGGGAATAAACCTGGTACCCGCCGCTGTCGGTAAGTATTGGCTTGTCCCATCCGTTGAATTTGTGCAGCCCACCGGCAGCTTTCAGCACATCCAGACCAGGCCTCAGGAACAGGTGGTAGGTATTTCCCAGGATGATCTGAGCCTTTACATCATCGCGCACATCCCTGAAATGAACAGCCTTGACAGTTCCGGCAGTGCCCACCGGCATAAAAATGGGTGTTTCAATCCGGCCATGCCCGGTTTGTAAAGCCCCCGCCCTGGCTGAGGATTGATCATCTTTAGCTTTGATTGTGAATTTCATTCCGTGGTTATTTTCCCTGGGCCGCAAAGATAGGGAAATTCGTTGGTTGCAAATACTTAAATGCTGTTATACTACATTGGAAGGGACAACAACATTAATCCAATTTATGAATTTAAAAAGTATTCATTGATGCGTATCCTGATTTAATTTCAAATTGGTATTGAATATGCCCATCCATTATCAACAATATAACTATTTTTGTGTGCTTTCAAACTTTTCGTTTTTGTAAATGCACGAATTCTCAGATACGGAGTTGTACTTAAGAATCAGGAAAAGCAGCCACCTGGCTTTTCAGGAGTTTTACAACAGGCATTGGAACCGGTTATTTTTATATGCCTATAAAATAATTGAAACACAGTCAGCAAGTGAAGATATTGTGCAGGAAATTTTTATCGAGTTATGGGTAAACCGAAAAACCCGGTCGATAGATAACATCACCGCATATATTTCGAAGGCCGTAAAAATAAAATCCTTTAATATATTAAGAAATAGCGCTATCACAGAAAAGCACTTGAAACTTTTTGGCCAGCCACTGATCGAAAAAAACACCGAAGAATCCATCGAATATACCGAAACCCGTGAAAAAATAGAAACCCTGATTTCAACCCTACCCAACCGTTGTGAAGAAATTTTCCGTATGAGCAGGTTCGACAACATGAGCAACCTTGAAATTTCCAAAAAACTAAATATTTCGGTGCAAACGGTAAAAAATCAGATTTCCAAAGCCATATCGCTGATCAAACCTAATATCTAATTGCCTCTCCATGTTTGTTTTTACTCCTTGGGATTTCGTCATCAGGACAGGTATAAATTAATTCCAAAAAAAAATACTGCCTGAATGGTACTTTTCCGGCACATGTGTAACTATTAATAGATACAGCACCTGAAAATAACGACAATGGACAAACAAAGGGTTGAATCCCTCATCGAAAAATATATCAACAGCGCCTGTTCGGCGGAAGAAGAGCAAATAATCGAAAACTTCCTTGATCAGGTGCAAGCCAAAAACAAGAACTGGGACACTTCACTGTTTGGGCCGGAGGATAGCGTGAAAGAGAAAATCTATCAATCTATACTGCAAAAGATACAACCGCCCACAGCAAACCACAAAAAACAGGTACTTCAGTGGCACATGATTAAAGTTGCTGCCACCATTGCCCTGATGTTGGCATTCGGTTTCGCAGCATATTGGCTTTTTGTGCATCCCAAAGGTGAGAAAGAATATCATGTGCAAACACTTACCGTATCGGTGCCATTTGGTGAAACGACTTCACTAAAACTTTGCGACGGCACAAAAGTTACCCTCAATGCTGGCAGTCATTTCTTGTACCCCGAATCTTTCAATTCAACAAGCAGGGAAGTTAACCTTGAAGGTGAAGCCTATTTCGAAGTCGTGCATAGTGATAAGGCCCCTTTCGTTGTAAAAACCAATGAATTGGATATCATTGTACTTGGTACGGCATTCAATGTTTGTTCATACCCCGGTGAAAATATAGTGGAAACTACCCTTGTGAAAGGAAAAGTGTCGCTCCGGGTAAACCATAACAATGCCACTACAAATAATGACATCATCCTGAAACCGGGACAAAGGGCAGTTTATTCAAAAAATGCCAACACCTTACATATCGAGCGTGTAAATACACGACTATTTACTTCATGGAAAGACGGTTTACTGGTTTTTAGTGACACCCCGCTTACGGATCTTACTCAAAGGCTACATCGCTGGTATGACGTGGGTTTTGTTTTTTTAAACGATGAAATAAAAACCTATCTTTACACGGTTACCTTCGAAAACGAACCTTTGCCTGATGTACTTAATATACTCGCAGAAATGACCCCCATCACCTATACAATCAACAGTGGAATAGTTACAATTAATCTGGACATCGAAAGAAAAAACAAATTTAAAATAAAATGATGTTGTTCTAAAAATATTGTCGCCTATGGGAATAAAGTAACAAATCAAAAAAAAGTGTGCAAAAACGGGAGATGACAAAGACACCTCCCGCTAAATTCTGAATTCAGGTTAATGACCATCTTTTTGGACGAGGAAAAATCATTAACAATTATGAACCATAAATTTTTACAAATCTATGAATAAAATTGTACAAAACGAATGGATTAGTTTTATCCACAATCAAAAACTTTTAATCATTACCAAACTTACATTAATGTTGGTCCTGCTGAACCTGCTTTCGGTTTCGGCAAGCAGTTATTCGCAGAACACTAAACTGACGATTAACATGCAAAATGTAGATATCCAGGCAATACTGGATGAAATCTCCACGCAGAGTGAGTTTACCTTTGCCTGGAGCAGCCAGTTTGTGGACCTTGATAAAAAAACGAGTATCAGGGCAACAAACAAAACGCTTGACCATATCTTGAAAAAACTGTTTAAAAGTAATGATGTGGACTACAAAATCATCGACAGGAAAGTTGTCCTGATGCCACCGATTGCCGTTGCGGTGCCGGTTGGCGAAGTAACCGGATCGGTAACCGGAGTTGTTAAACTGGAAGACGGAAGCACTGTACCCGGGGTAAACGTTACGGTTAAAAATACTTATACCGGGGCTACCACCAATATTGATGGTGTTTTTACGATCAGCAATCTGGATCCGGGAAGCTATGAGTTGGTCGTTAGTTTCATTGGATTTAAGTCCCAAACCATCACTGTTGAAATTGTGGCTGGAGAAACCGCAAAGGTGGAGATGGTTTTGTCTCCCGACATCTTGAACCTTAACACCGTGGTGGTTACCGGGGTTCAAAACCCCAAAACCATGATGGAGTCGAGCGTGGCTATTACCACCATGAATTCCAAAGAAATCGAAAAACTGGATGTGGGCAGTTCGGCACAACTGCTTGAATATGTACCTGGCTTTTATGTGGAGACTTCAGGCGGTGAAGTTGGGAACAACCTGTTTGCGAGGGGTATTCCGGCAGCAGGCGCATATCAGTTTACACAAATCCAGGAGGACGGCCTGCCCGTTTTCGAGGATGGGGCATTACAATTCAGTAATGTTGATAATTATTACAGGATCGATGCCAACGTTGACCGTTTGGAAGCAGTACGTGGAGGATCTTCGGCAATTTTTGCCAGCAACGCACCGGGTGGTATTGTGAATTTGGTAAGTAAAGTTGGGAAAAAAGAGTTCAACGGTTTTGCCAAGCTTAGCACTGCCGACTATGGGATGATGCGCACCGACCTCAACGTAAACGGGCCTGTATCGGAAAAGCTCAGGTATAGTATCGGTGGTTTTTACCGCTATGGTAATGGCATTCGCAATGCCGGCTTTCCCGGAAATGTCGGTGGCCAGATCAAGGGAAACCTTACCTTTATTCACAAAAAAGGATACGTAAGGGGCTATTTTAAATATCTTAACGACCGCAACATATTTTATTTGCCCATACCTTTGCAAAATCAGGATGATCCTGAAGGCATTCCCGGATTCGACCCTAATTACGGGACCATGGCCAGTGTAAATGCCAGCAAGATCAGCGTACCAATGCCTGATGGTGGCACCTGGGACCGTGACCTCGAAAATGGCATCCATCCCAAAGTGTTTGCTGCCGGTGCTGCATTGTTGCAGGAACTGGGCGACGAATGGATACTGAAAAATAATTTCAGAAATACAAGTATCGACCTTGAGTACGATGCCATGTTCTCGATGGGTAGCCCAATGCTGGCCACCGAATATGCCGAAAACATCTTTGGGGCCGGAAATTATCAATACAGTTATGCTGATGATGGTACAATTGTGAGTAATCCATCACAACTCAACGGAAACGGCCTTGTGGTATCTCCGGGATTTTGGAGCATCGACAGGAAGATGAACAACTTTGTTAACAACCTGAGTGTTACCAAAACTTTTGGCACACATAATGTTACAGGTGGTTACTACTTCTCATACTATAAAGCCACACAATTTTGGTATTGGTCGCAGGTGTTGATGGAAGTGGCTGATGAAGCCAGGCTTCTCAACCTGACCAATCCTAATTCCGGTAAATCACAGACCTGGAACGGCATCTCCAACATAGGGTTTTATGGCCGTAATACTGATATTCGCGGAACCATTAACGCACTGTATTTGAACGATGAATTCAATATTAATGAAAAAATCTCGGCTGATGTGGGCATCCGTTATGAAATGGGTAGATATTCAGGCGCAAGGGAAGGCGAAGGATGGTCACCATTCCCACACCAGGACACCCTGCTTCCCGAAGCCCTTAACACCGGATGGAGTGGCAACGGACAAATGAGCTATTTTAAATTTGATGCTGATGAACTTGCCTGGACCCTTGGTGTTAACTACATGTTTTCGGACAATATGGCTGCTTATATACGTGCCAGCGATGGCTTTAGGACACCTATCGAAGAGGCTTATATGGATAACATCAGCGACTTGAGCAAGATAAAAACTACCGATGTAAAACAATTTGAACTGGGGTATAAATATTCATCTTCAAAACTTGCCGTATTTGCCAATGCCTTTTATATGAAAATGGATAACCTGCCGTTTACAGATATTCTGGCTGGCGGCGTATCAGAAAATAAATTTGCAGGCGCCAAAAACATGGGCCTTGAATTAGAGGCTATAGGCAAACTCAATGTTTTCGGGCTGCGGTTTAACGGAACTTTCCAAAACCCTGAATTTACAGATTTTAATTATCGTACTGCCGATGGCACAGAAGTAGACAACGATGGAAAGCAGGTAAGAAGGATACCAAAAGTATTTCTGCACATCACACCATCACTGGATTTTGATTTTGGTCTGGGGCTGTATTTCAGGTTTAGCTATTATGGTGAAAAATTTCAGGACAATGAAAACAACGCTACCCTGCCTGCCTATTCCATGCTAAATGCAGGTGCATCATACAACCTGAAAAACATCACTTTTGCTGTTGATGCCACTAACCTTACCAACGCCATCGGGCTTACCGAGGGCGATCCACGTGTGAGTCCGGATGCATCGGCACAATATTATATGGCCAGGCCGATACTGGGCCGTGCCATCAGGTTTTCGATTAGTTACGAGTTTTAGTTTTCTCATTCAATAGATAGTCTTTGGTGAAGGGGATAATCTGAAGGCTGCATGCAACTGAACCAATAATTCTGTTTGCTAATATTCTAATAGGGTAATTGGTGATGCAGTTTTCGGAATATTCCCTTTTTTGATTTAAAAACTACTTTAATGATTGATCTGATTATTGTTTTGGCATTTATTGCCTATAGCATCAGCCAGGGTTTTATTTCAAAATCAAAAGCATCGAAAAACCTTGTTGAGTATTTTTTAGCCGGCCGGTCGATAAAAGGATGGAAAGCAGGTATCAGCATGGCTGCTACACAATATGCTGCCGATACGCCATTGTTGGTTACCGGCCTGATAGCCACAGGCGGCATATTTATGATCTGGAGGTTATGGATTTATGGGCTGGCGTTTTTATTGTTAGCCTTTGTGCTTTCAAAATCGTGGTGGCGGTCGCGGGTAATTACTGATGCGGAACTCACCGAAATAAGGTACAGTGGCAAATATGTATTGTTTTTGCGTGGGCTAAAAGCTATTTTTTATGGCACCATGATCAATTGTGTGGTGTTGGCTATGGTATTAATTGCCGCAACACGCATCTCAGAGATTTTCCTGGTATGGAACGAATGGTTACCTGTAGGCTTTTACGACACGCTGTATTTTTGGGTGCAAGGTCTCGGAGTAGAAATATCGTCAGGTTTTCTTGACCAGGATGTATGGATATCAACTACCAACAATTTCATCAGCATTTTTGTCATCATCTCTTTTACGACCTTGTATTCAACCACGGGAGGGCTGCGCAGTGTAATCGCAACCGATGTTGTGCAGTTTTTCATCGCTATGGTGGCCACCCTGATATATGCCATATACATTGTACGTGAAGCAGGTGGCCTGGGCAACATTGTTCCTCAATTAATTGAACTTTACGGGCAGGTCAGGGCACAGGAGATTATGTCGTTTACACCATCGGCCCTGGAGGCAATAATACCCTTTGCGATGCTAATCAGCTTGCAGTGGTTTTTTCAAATGAACAGCGATGGTACAGGTTATCTGGCCCAGCGGACTATGGCTTGTCGTTCGGATAAGGACGCACGACATGCAGGTTTTATTTTTACGGTAGCACAAGTACTGGTGAGGAGCCTGTTTTGGTTGCCCATAGCCCTGGCTTTGCTGGTGCTGTACCCTTACGATCCGGCACTTACCGGCAGTAGCACGTTTGTATCCGAACGCGAAATTACTTTTATTAGTGGTATCAAAGATTATTTACCGGTAGGCGCAAAAGGATTGATGCTGACGGGTATGCTGGCAGCCCTGGCTTCTACCATCGACACCCACCTTTCGTGGGGAGCGGGCTATTGGAGCAACGACCTGTACAAACGCCTGATCAGCGAAGAATGGATGAAACGCAAACCCAAATCAAGGGAACTGGTTCTGGTTGCCCGTATTTCAAATATTGTAGTACTACTTATTGCCCTGGTTATCATGGTCAATCTAAACTCTATCCAAAATGCCTGGTACATTTCATTGCTGTTTGGCGCCGGTGTCGGCTCGGTGCTTGTACTCAGGTGGTTGTGGGAGCGGATCAACATTTACAGCGAAATAGCAGCCATTGCTTCCTCTATTATCATCGCACCGCTTATCTTATACACGGTTGAAGATGAATGGCTGAAAATCCTGATCATGGCGCTGGCCTCAACCACTGTGGTGATAACGGTAACTCTGCTGACTCCACGAACCGACCCCAATATATTAAATGCTTTTTATAAAAGGATTGCCCCACCGGGATATTGGGTCAGTACCGCACAGATGACAGGGCAAAATCCAAAAACCAGTATCAATGAATTGTGGCGGAACGTGTGGGTGGTTATCCTTTCGGCAGGAACCATTTTTACGCTTTTGGTAGGTATTTCCAAAATACTGATGCCAGCACCGGAAGAAGGCATACTTTTTCCTATACTTCTAATTGTTACAGGAATTGCCATCATTCCCCTTTGGTGGCGGCGGGCGTTTCCTAAAAAACAAGTTACAGTTGAGCAATCAAATCAAAAAAAATAGCAAGGTCTTATAAAAATGGCGTTTCAACCTGGCACCAAATCCCCTAACCCCTTTTCCACCAGTGTTCAACTGATCCGTCAGCTGGCGAAGAAGCCCCGGTTGAGAGGGTTAGGCCGGCTAATTAATACCGGACTCAACAATTAAACGGTAATAAACTCCCTAAGGTTGGAATGCAGAATCTGCTCCAATTCAACAAAATGATCGCTCCGGGTTTGGGTAAACAGAAAACCGAACAAATGGTACCTTACAACATCCGCTTTTCTAAGCTCAAGCGGGTGCTCAAATCCTTCCAGTAATTTTTCATAATCAAACGACTTGATTTTCCCTGCCTCTACCCCTGTGGAGTTGTCAAGGATGATAATGCTGAAGATTTTATCGCCCCGACCTTTGAATAATGCTTCCCAGTCAGGTCTCCTGCTGTTAAAAAAACATTCGTATTCGTTTAATCCCGTTGCCATAAACGAAAGATCGGCGGAGGTACACCAACCCCCGAAACGCAATGGGTTCACTTCGATGGGCATGATCTTCCCATCTTTATCGATACGTACCTCCACATGAAGCGGAAAATTTTTCAGGTTAACCAGGGTACCCATTTTTCGAAGGAATTCTTCGAAACGATCCACATTTGCGTCAACAATAGCTTTGGACGTCATATAAATCCTGTCGTTGGTTGACTCTCCGGTGGAGAATAAATGGTTCAATACACAAAGTACAACCGGCTCCCCATCGCTGTTGTAATAGGCATCAAATGCAAATTCATCACCCTCTATATTTTCCTCAATAATAAATTGGCCTGTATTTAATACCTCCTTCGGATAGGTATCGCTGATGATGCTGACCTCTTTTTTGAGCAAAATTTTAACAGCATCCCAATTCTTTCTGTCGTTGACTTTATAAACCCCCAATCCAAAAAAGCCTACCGAGGGTTTGATGATAAACGGATAGGGTAAATTGTCCACATTCAAATCATCAATCTCATCAAGCGAAATCCCACGGTAAAAGAAATCCGGGTAGATGCCGGAGATCAGTTTCCTGAAATCCACCTTGTTTTTAAACACATTTACCTTAACCGGTAAGCCGGTAAAATCAAGGTTTTTCACAATCCAGTCGATGGAGTTTTCGGAAGATGTGTACAATCGCGGGTTTCTGTAAGACTTCATGTGAGTCAGGGCCTGGTGCTCATCAATAAAATTGATCCCGGTTTCCGGCAACAACCTTTGAGCTGTGCCGGTCTTTAATACCGGAAACTGATATTGTTGCAGGGTATCGATTAAAATGTCCGAAACATAGGGTTCGTCAACGATGATCATATATTCTGTTTTAGTTTTTGGTGCCTATTATTCATTAAATATTGAAAAGCACGTACTGTAAAAACAATCTCATTAATCGGGTACAATAACTTTTTGAAGATACATTTTATTATCGGGTTTCAGTTTTATCAAAAAAAACCCTGCCCCACCGATTACAGATTAATGATTGGACGTGGTTCCAGACGAAATACTATAATGGTAATGTATCCTGAATTATTTGCTGGTATAATTGCATAAGTTAATTTCGAATTGCTTCCTCCCCTTCTTATGTCAATAAATATTCATATTCCCAAAGATGGGCCTCGGATATAACTGAATACCAAAACCATTTACTAGTCAATGAGCCAAAATGTTTAAAATTTGAGGATTAAACCATACCACTCGCTTCAGGGTTGAATATCCTGCCGGTACTTTCGGGGTGCAACGTGGCAGTAACAGCACTTTTTACCGATATGCCACAGCTTGTTGTGAGCAAGGAGATTGGAGGCAGTAAAATTTTCTGGCCGGATATGGGAATCATAACATTATCCGAATTTGTTGCGGGAAATGCCTATCTGGTCCTTATGGCAAATCCAGTTAGCGTTACCTTTCCTGATTGCGAATAACAATAAGACAGTTACATTTCACCTTCAAATAAAAAAAAGCAGGTTGCTTTCACTACCAACAACCTGCTTTATAAAATCTTTCAATTCACTACGGCGTATAGATATCAACAGTATTCCGGTATCCGGGTTGATTATGGTACCAATCCTCGTATGTTGATCCACCGGTTTCAGCCCACTCCGCGAAATAATTATAGGCACTGATGATGGGTGACTTTTCAATCGGGTAATCAAATGGTTCCAGGATCAGTAATCCCCAGGGGAGGTTGTTGGCAGTAACATAATACCTGCCTGTTGCTGGATTGGAATCATCATCCAGTGTTCCGAACAACTCCATATCCATCAGGTCGGTTGGTGGATTATCAGTTAAATGTATTTCAACCGACCGGTTTTGACTTTTAATCAGGAATGGGTTGAACGCTTCGGGTCCAAACAAATTCCGATCGATGGGTTCGTCAAACATGATCACAATTTCGGTAGTATCGGATGTGCCCACATTTCCATTTTCAACTGTATTGAACATAGAGCCTCCGGCGCGATGAATGACATCTTCGATACTTTCGGTAACAATCACCACCGTCTTCTGTTGACCGGCTTCCGTACCATTGGCCGACAGTGTTACATAACCCCTGTTGAGTACCATCCCTGTAACCGATGCGATCATTCCCGGGGCAATCGTCCCCAGTTGGAACCCAAAGCCATTGTTTAGGGATGCCCCTACTGCCTTAACGATAAAATTGATATAAATATCCACAAGCCCATCGTCAGCATTGGTAACTTCTGTGCCATAAACAGCAACTACCAGGTCGTTGAAATCGTAATCGCCCTGTGCCGGCCAGAGATCTTCAAATGCAACAGTTGCATAGCTTCCCTCTTCCGGGAAATAGGAATTGAATGCCCTATCAGGATCGAAAGGATATGCATCCGTTTCATCCGGAATGCCATCGCTGTCAGAATCAACAATAGTCGGTGTACCAAAACCATCCGGATTACAAACGGTTATTGGCAAATAATTTAAATGGGGTATGTAATCATTACCCGTGATTTTGATTTATAATTTCTTTGTATGAGACAGGTTCAGTTATCACAGCCTGTTCAATTAATCGCAAGAATAAAAGCCCTCTGCTTG
>JABMQA010000957.1 GCA_013203545.1 Bacteroidota bacterium | reverse complement strand
GGTTTTAATTTTATAATAAAGCAAATTACTATTTATAATTGCATTGGACAGAAAGTTGAAGATTTGGAAAACCTATCTGGTAATGAAATCACAGTGTCGTTAAAAAATTTCTTACCTGGGATTCACTTTTTCGAGTTAATTACAACCAATAATCAATCTTTAAGCGGAAAATTTTTGGTTAAAAAATAAAAGTTGCCAACACGACGGCTATACCCCATACGGGCAATTCGGATAAATTGAAACCATGTACACAAAATCTATATACTACGGCATTACAAGTGAAGACAATAAAATCCCGTACGGGGCATGCCGCTACCGTTGGCAGCAAGCAAAATAAACACCCTGCATATGGATACAGACGATTTATCAAGAGAAGCATATGATGGCATTTTAATTGAGGTAGAGAAACTGACTCACGATTTGACTTTGCACTATGGATTGCTATCTGATGATTGTGAAAATGAGAATGAATATATTGAGAAAGCAGAAAAGCTAACCAGAGAGATAATGAAAAGTGAGGATTACGAGTTGGATGATTTATTTTGGGGAAATCCACCAGATAAAGAAAGCTTGAATTTTACACTCAAACAAATATTGGAAAATATTGAGAAAATTAAATCCATTCCAATAGAGAAACGTAAATTTGATTTTTAAACATCACTAAGTTATTTATGATTCTTTATTTAGTTGGTATTAGTTGTGTTGGAAAAACGACAATTGGAAAAATGTTAGCTGAAGAAATTGGCTTTTCATTCTTTGACCTAGATGAAGAAATTCAAAGTTTTTACAAAAAACCTATCGAGAGGATTCAAGATGAGTGTTTTACAATGAACGGATTCAGAGAAAAAGCCAGTATTGTTTTAGATTATTTGTTTTCCAAAAACATTGATTCTGTAATTTCCGGGACACCATCAGGATTAAAATTCTCATATCTTCAAGTGTATAAAAAACACAAAAAAGACAAGGACTTATATTCAATTCAGATAAGTGATTCGTTTGAAAATGTATTGAACAGATTAACGTTTTACGACAAAGATTCAAATCCTATTAAAGAAAATTTGGATGAAGCGAAGAAAAGGAGATACTTAAAAGAGATTAAAGCAGATTATAATTTTTTTAAAGATTCATACAACCGTTCAGACTATAAATTTGACATTAATAATATGGAACAGAAAGAAATACCAAACATGATAATTAATGAATTACAAAAAACTATAAAAATTGCCAACTGCCAACACGACAATATAAATCAGCTGGCGGGCCAGCGCTAATTTGAGCAAATGAACTTTAAACGAACATATCGGCAATTGGAAAAGGTGGTGCTTTTAAGCGCCAGCCGATTTTATATTGCTATACGTTAGCGTTGCAATGGTTTGGTCAGATCCATTGAAGGGCAAACCTGATTTGTTTTCAAATCCCTTTGTTTTCAATAAAAAGTATGGAGAAAAAGACGTTTTATGAAATAATTGAATGTTCCTGGTAATTCAAAAAACCCAATGCGTATGAAATTATACAAACTTATACCTTTCCTGGGAATCGCATTTTTGATGCAATGTAATTCACCCACATCGAAGACTTCTGAATTTGATGCTGTCAGCCATGTTGAAACGGGCATACCGGTATCAGTTATGCTGACGAGTTACAGCACTACACTGTTAGCCGACGGTAGTGACCACACCCGTTTAAGAATTGCTGTTACCGACAGTACAGGGCGTGAGATCACCTCAGCCACTGACTCCATCCAAATATATGTAACCGAAGATGGAAGCGTTACAGCCGCTGACGGGAGCGACCTCGTTATCCGGACGGATACATTAGGTACAGCATATGCTGAATGCCAACTGATGAATGGGCTTTATCACCTTTTGTTCATTTCCGGTACCGAACCCGACAAAATAAAGGTTGAAGCCAGGTCAGGAAAGCTTTGGCCCGGAGCCCATGAGATTCATACCCTCCCGGTTGACTTTGTCATGATGAAACCAAAACCGGATCAGCTACCGTCCACTACCAAAACCATCGACAGGATGATCGGGGCAGATATTTCATTCCTCCCACAGATTGAGGACCGGGGAAGGAAATTCTTTGTTAACGATGAAGGGATAGACGCCATCGAACTGTTACGGAACCACGGATTCAATTATATCCGTTTGCGGATATTTGTTAATCCGGAAAATGAAAAGGGTTATGCACCGGAACAGGGATATTGCGGACTCAAATATACGCTTGAAATGGCCAGGCGCATCAGGGATGGCGGAATGAAACTGCTGCTCGATTTCCATTACAGCGACTACTGGGCCGATCCGCAGCAACAATACAAACCCCTTGCCTGGGCTGATCTGGATTTTGAAACGCTGAAGGATTCGGTAAAAGCATATACCACCAACGTGCTCCTTGCGCTGAAACAACAGGGTACACTGCCCGATATGGTTCAGATCGGGAATGAAATCAACCATGGGATACTCTGGCCCGATGGCCACATCAGCCGGCCCGACCAACTGGCAGGCCTGCTTAAAGCCGGGGTAGAAGGTGTGGAAGCGGTGAATCCCGACCTGCCTGTGATGATGCATATTGCCCTCGGTGGCCAGAAGGCCGAAGCCGTATTCTGGCTGGACAACATGATCGCCCGCGGTGTGCAGTTTGATATTATCGGCATCTCCTATTATCCACGCTGGCACGGTACCCTGTATGACCTGAAAAGCAACCTGCATGACCTGGCAAAACGCTATAACAAACCACTCAATGTAGTGGAATATTCCGATTTTAAGCGTGAGGTGCATGACATTGTATTCAACCTGCCCGGCAACCTGGGAAAAGGCACCTGTATATGGGAACCACTTGGATGGAGAAGCGGTATGTTTGACCGTAACGGAGAGGTTACAGAACTGATCTCGGTGTACGACGGGTTAAAGGAAAAGTATCTTACAGCTCCTGAGTGACACAGTCGCCGCTAAATTGACCTTATCAATTCAATTTGATAAATATACGTTTTCACACGGAGGGTTAGGTTCAATCCGGGCTTTTATTTTTCACCCAAATTCAGCTCCTGTCGCTGTGCACAGCATGATACCCAGACCACTGTGAATAGATATTTATTTGACTTTGCCTTCATTATGTCGTATATTCGAGCCTTCAAATTTTTAATCAAAAAATAAAACTATGAAAAAGATCATCATTACTTTTCTGTTGGGCATGATACTGTTAAGCAGCCATGCCCAGGCACCACAAGCTTTCCAGTACCAGGCCATTGCCAGAGATATTGAGGGCAATGTATTGGCAAACCAGGATGTTTCCTTTAAAATTGTAATTTTAAAGGAAAGTATTAACGGAACCGCTGTTTATAGGGAGACTCACGACACAATTACCAATGCATTGGGTTTGGTCACCCTTGCAATAGGAAATGGTACCGTGATTACCGGAGTGTTTGAAAATATAAATTGGGGGGATGGATTGTATTTCCTGAAAATATTGATGGACGAAAACGGTGGGGCCAATTACCAGCTGATGGGAATCACCCAACTATTAAGCGTGCCCTATTCCTTATACTCCGCTTCATCCGGCGATGCAGGAGCCACCCAAATTAACGATCTTACTGACGCAAAAACCGCAGGCAACAACGTTTATCTCGGCTTAGGTGCAGGAGTTGATGACGATAGTACAAACAATCAGAATGTTGGGGTTGGAAGAATAGCACTTAATGCGAACACCTCAGGCTATTATAACACTGCAATAGGAAACTATTCTTTGTTTACAAATACAGTAGGGCATCATAATACTTCAGCCGGACATAATTCTTTATATAACAATACGGCAGGAAATAATAATACAGCCCTTGGAAATGCCGCAAATCTATTTAATGAGGAAGGCTCAAATAACACGATAATAGGATTTCAAGCCGGCAGGGGAACAAGCGCTCACAATAAATTCGGAAATGTATTCCTGGGATATAGAGCAGGATACAATGATACAACCGATAATAAACTCTATATCGAAAACTCAGGTTCTTCAACACCACTAATTTGGGGTGACTTTGAGGATAACATTCTTGCATTTAATGCAAATGTTGGCATTGGAACAAACAATCCATATGCTAAGTTGGATGTACGTGGTAACAGCCCTGATGATGGGGCAATAATTAGAACTGGCAATTCTGATGGTTCCCACAGGTTATCATTTTTCCCTGGCAGGGAAAACGATCCCAATCCATTTATTCAATGGAAAGAGGGTGATCCCTTCAGATTTTCGACCGATGAAGGAGGTTGGTCTGAGAAAATGAGAATAAGCGGTAATGGAAATATAGGAATCGGTACTACTGATCCCTCTGAAATGCTGGAAGTAGCAGGCAGTATTTATTCAAGTGCAGGTGGATTTAAATTTCCCGATGGAACAGTACAAGCAACTGCTGCAGCAGGTGGCGCAACCGGCAATACACTTGACCAGGCCTATGACCAGGGGGGATGGGGTGCAGGCAGGACCATCATTGCTGATAATGGAGCCGTAAATATTCAGGGTAGCGGTGGATTGACTGTGAATGGAAATATAGGTATTGGGACTATAGCACCAGCTTACCCGCTATCTATTCAACCAGGAACATCCACCATGGGATTATATATTGACCATAACCAAACAGATGCAGGAAATACTCATGGACTACTTATTGATTTGGATAAAACATATACAGGCGATTCGAAGATCTATGGTGGCACCTTATGGATTACTAATAATAATGGTACAGGTGATACTTGGGGTTTGTATTCATCGGCAAGTGGTACTTCATCAGGAATAAAATACGGAGTTTACGGAAAAGCATCTGGATCAGGCACTTTGTGGGCCGGATATTTTGCTGGTGGAAATGTTCATATAGCCAACCAGCTGGGTATCGGTACAACAGCACCATCAACCAACCTTGTTGTAAAATCTTCGGGTTATGCCCACGGGGTTCATGTCCTTGCCAATGATGATGAATATATTTTCAGGGTCAGGCAAATGTCGGGCGGCGGCGGCGGTATTTATCTTTATGACTCATCTGAAAACAGCACTATCTTATTGAATGGTGAAGGTGATTGCTGGATCAATTCAGGCAGGTTGGGAATTGGCACAGCAACTCCGGCAAGCAGGCTCGACGTTCAGGGGAACGTAACCATCAGGGATATCTCAACAGGAGAGATCGCAATAGAATTGGGTAAAGGACTTGACTATGCCGAAGGATTTAATGTTACAAATAAAACAAATATCGAACCCGGAACTATCCTTTGCATCGATCCCGTAAATCCCGGTAAATTAAAGATCAGTGAGAATGCTTACGATAAAACTGTGGCCGGGATAGTAGCCGGCGCCAATGGACTGGGATCAGGCGTGCGTCTTGGTACTCAGGAGTTCGATTGCGATGTTGCCCTTGCAGGCAGGGTTTATTGCAACACCATTGCTACCACCGAAAATATTGAACCCGGTGATATGCTTACAACATCTTCCATTCCCGGGTTTGCCATGAAAGTTACAGACTTTGAAAATGCACACGGAGCTATTTTAGGCAAAGCCATGGAAAGTCTCGAAAAGGGTAAAAAAGGACAAATTTTGGTTTTGGTAACACTACATTAATCAGGAGGGAAAACAATGAAAACAAAATTCATACAACTGTTTTGTCTTATCCTGACCTTGATTTGGATTATTCCTTGCAAAGGCCAGGTTGTTACAAAAGAAGAAGCAACCAAAATTGCTCAGAATTGGATACATATTGTGATTGATAATTATGGGACCTGGGGTAATGCTGAAAATGCCAGCATCTTGTTGGTAAGAACTTTGGAAAAAGATGGTCGTAAGCTGGGATATTTTTGTAATGTCACACCAAAAGGGTTCATACTGGTGTCTATAAGAAAAGAATTGGCACCGGTGAAACTATATTCAGACGAGGGTAGTTATCCAAGCGATGAAGTTGATTGTTTACCGGATTTAATCTATGATATTCCTGCCAAAGTTATCAATGCCATAGAAGCTGAATTAGCCCCAATTGAATCTGTCTCTTCTTCAGAATTAAAAGAAATACTCGAAATTGACTATTCGGAAGCCTGGCATCAGGTGTATAATTACATGCCAGGCACCTATAAAAAGAAAACAACAGGTTCATCAGGCATGGATAGTTATCAGGAAGGAGAATGGTTATTAAGATCAAAATGGGGTCAAAGTCCTCCTTATAATGAAGCATGTGTTACGATGCCTCCTCCCTGTGGTACTTCAAATAGCAGGGCACTTGTCGGCTGTGTAGCTACAGCCGGGGCTCAAATCATGAATTATTGGGATTGGCCACCATACGGTGTAGCACCATATGATGATCCTTATAATTGGCCGCAAATGCCGGATTCTATAGATTATTCATACTCTTCCCCAGAAAAGATAGCTGCTGTTGCTGAAATCTGTGCGGAACTTGGAGGGGCATTAGAAACGGCTTATGGATGTGAAGTCTCAATTGCTTACATATATTGCCCCTGGGGGGTTCCTTATATTTGTGGACAGAATTCAGATTTAGAATCTGTACTTGTAAGTACTTTTCATTTTAGTCCCGGTATAACAGCGGAAATTAGAATTTTACACAGCGCGGATGCATGGTTTGATATGATTAAAGATCAAATTAATAAATCCCGTCCCATATCATATGCACTTATGGTGGACATACTTAATCACCATGTTGTTGTAGTTGACGGATGGCAAGAAGTGGGACTAAAGCAATATCATATTAATTTTGGTTGGGCAGGAAATGAATCCGGACAACCTTGTTGGACACATACTGGAAATTCTAATGCATGGTATACACTAGATGGAATCGATTGTTTTGAAGATGAATTTATGCTTTTAAATACTATGCCGGATAACGCAGTAGGAAGCTTTGTTTTCGGATCCTACCCAAAGCAACCAGCATTCCCCTATCGCTATTTCGACATGCATACCGAAGGTCATGATGCAGTTTTTAGTGAGGGGCAGTATTTGCAGTTTTTTCCCGGAATAACAGTTACAAGTAACTCATCATCTGCTCACCCGGTCCGGTTTTATGGTACAACTTCAGATGACCTACAGTTATTTACCCGTGGCGATCCTTCTAATGGAATTCGACTTCATAATGGCGAAATTGAGTTGACGAATTTTGGAAGTATAAAACTTCATTAAAAAAATATCAACCATGAAAAAAATGTTTTTTATTTCAGCAATCCTGGCAATTCTTGTCTCATGTAATAATGATGATGACGATGATGATAATTATTCCTCCGATACCTTTTACAAACAGGAAATGCGGGATTTTGTGATTGGAATAAGCGAGTATGCCAAAACATCCAAAGCAAATTTCTTTATTATCCCACAAAATGGTATCGAATTGGTGACAACCACCGCAGAAGAAGACGGGCCTGTACATGCAGCCTACGTAAATGCAATCGACGGGCATGGACAGGAAGACCTGTTTTACGGATACGTGAACGATGACCAGCCTACACCTGAAAATGATAACTCCTGGTTACGTGCATTTCTGGATAAATCGAAAAGTGTGGGAAATACAATTTTGGTAACAGATTATTGTTGGACACACTCCCATATGGATGATTCCTACAATCTGAATAACAATGCTGGTTATGTATCATTTGCTGCTGATGAACGGGAACTGAACAACATCCCTGATTATCCTGTACCAGTTTATAAAGAGAACAATGCTGTGGTAACATCCTTATCGGAAGTAAAAAACTTCCTTTACCTCATCAATCCTGAAAATTTCAATTCAAAAACAGCTATTATTGATGCAGTTACTTCAACAAACTACGACCTTCTGATCATGGATTTATTCTTTAACGAAGATTCAGAATTTACAGCTGCTGAAATTAACCAGTTGAAAAATAAAGCAAACGGAGGAAAGCGACTTGTCATCTCCTATATGTCGATTGGTGAAGCTGAAGATTACAGGTATTACTGGCAGGCAAGCTGGAGTTCGAATCCTCCATCCTGGGTTGAAGCGGGAAACCCTGATTGGGAAGGTAATTACAAGGTTAAATATTGGGAAGGCGAGTGGCAGGATATCATTTACGGAAATGATAATTCATATCTAAAGAAAATTATTGATGCTAATTTTGATGGTGTTTACCTTGATATAATCGATGCGTTTGAGTTCTTTGAATAGTTGCATGTAAGGATTCAGGGCGAATGAACAGAAAAATTATCTGACATGGTTTACATTACACTTGTAAGGCAATCTTTTTCAAAATAACCTAATGCCTTTAATCTATCAGAACCATTTTATTACATTCTAAATCATTATTAACCTGCAATGTATAAAAATAAATACCTGAAGATAATTCTCCACCAGGTTCATCACATGTGTCCCAAATTACAGATTTATGTCCCCGACCCTGGATTTCATTTATCAATGTAGAAATTTCCTGCCCGTGAACATCGTAAACCTTTAAAATAACATTAGCGGTTTTACGTAAATTATATTCAATTTTGGTTGATCGTCTAAAAGGATTTGGGCTGTTATCATAAAGTACAAATGACCCATTCGTGTAAATAATTTTATTATTTTCAATTATACCAATTAACTCTTGCGGCACCAAGTACCTTTCTCCCCATGTCATAACTTTTATTTCAGAGCTAACAGGCACATTATCTACTTCAAATGCCCACTCATAAATAGCGCGGCTCGTTGGATTACCCGGCATATAAGCATGGCCCATCTCCTGGATATGCCCTGGAATTATAATTGATGGTTCTAAAATAGAGATGCAGTTGTGCATTCCGATTACCGCCGATGCAGATCCCGATTCATTTACCCATGCATTTAAAAGTAAAATATCAAGGCTATCAATCTCAGGTAATGTTTCAGAAGTTTGATTATCGCCGGTGTGAAGAAAATTAAGACCGCCTGGGAGTGTTACTTCATAGATTCTCATGGGTGTACTGTGTAATCCGGAATGTGCCTTAATTTTCAGCCCGGAGATCGTTAAAGTATCACCTGCCGCCATAGGTACATTTCCCATATATGAGTTTTCTGTGGGTACTACAACAAAACCTCCATTCTGTATTACAGATGCAGCAATGGATTGATCATAATGATCAGCATGATTGTGACTGATGAACAGTACTTGAATTTGATTGACCAATTCCGTTGGGAGGTAAGTCGACCAACTGCTATAACCATCCAATAAGTCAAATGCAAAAACAATTTGTGGGGGTCTTAATAACATAACCATGATTATACATAGTCCAAACCGATACATCTGTGTTCCTGGAGTCATTAATCTCTGAAGCCACTTTTTCCATCATTAAGTTATAAAAATTAATTACACTTTGGGCTGTTTGGGCAGAATCGTTTATCAGAATCTCATCCAGAGCCAATATAGTTAATTCACGAATGGACGAATCACCACTATTAGGGGGATTAATTAACAGGTTATTTCTTATTTGCTCCATTGTATAACCCTGAACAGTTGATTCTTCAGCAATACATATATTATCAAAATAAACATCAGTTGATGATGCACCTACATCAAATCCTAAACGGGCTTGTGGATCGGTTATATCATTCATTAAAAAAGAAAATGTATAGGTTTGTTTATCGGCAATGAGTGAAATTTCCTGGGTGCCGCAGTAAACCGTCCATGGATCAGCATTTTTGCCGACAATTGCGTAAATTGCCCTGGGAGCTTCGGAATAAGCATCAAATGAAACAACGTAATCTTTTCCATTTTCGATCAACAAATTTTCCTGTCCCAGGTGAACATCCCATGAATAATTACCACCACTGACGATTGAAACTGCATATTCTCCATTTACCACTGTTCCGGTTGCCTGGGCTCCCCCAAGGGTTGTAAGATTCCAGCCGTTACTGCCATCTGTAAAGTCACCATTTATCAATTGATTTTGATTATATAATTCCGGAGTTGTAAAAACGAAATCATCCAGGTAATATCTGCCGGTAGTAAATCCCATATCCATATTCAATGCGATAGTTGCCGTCTCATTTGCAGTAAACTGTAATGTGTACTGAACCCAGTTAGTCGTCAGGGTATAGATTTCTCCTGCATACACTGAATAATTATTTGTGTTAATGATGACCGCATTGATCTGACGATTACCGACATCTGCTTTAGCCCAGAAACTAAATTCATATTGTTTTCCTGACTCAATCACCAAATCCTGTTGAGAAACCTGGATATCCCATGTATTGCTCCCCAGTGTTTGTACATTGATATCCAGAGCAAAATTACCACTATGCGCTTCTTCAGTCGTTAATTCAGTACTTGCCGTCACCAGGTGACTTACCCTGCTCATCCAATACTTCACGCCTTTTTCAAATCCTGGATTTGCCAGGAAATTTGAAGACACCTTTACAGGATAATTAACCGTTTTAGAACAGGACCCCGAAACAACTTCGGCTATTATATCCCCCCCAAAACAATCCCAATCCACAATAATCTGGTGTGAATTTTGACCGGAAATAATATTTGCATTACCAGGAAGACTCCAATAAGTCGTTGCTTCATCGATGTCGGGAACTGAATAAATTACACCTTCATTATTGTATTGCGGAAAATCATCACCGGAAATTATAATGTCATCCACCTCCTGATATACCCTGACATAATCAACCTCCATAATTTGCGGGAATACCGTGTTTTGATTCGGAGGACCAGCCCAGCCACCACCAATCGCTAAATTGAGGATGATATAAAAAGGATGATCAAACGGCCACTTTTCATATCCTGAATTTTGATTATTGAAAGTGAAGTAGATGTTATCATCGACAAGAAAGTCAATTTTATCCTCAGTCCATTCAACGGCATAAACATGAAAAGCAGTTTCAGCATCAGGAATGTAGGTAGTACCGCCCTGGGGTAATTCAGGCACTCCAAACAAATTATAATATTGTGTATGAATTGTCCCGTGAATGGTATCCGGCAGGGTTGTAACATATTCCATGATATCAATTTCACCGCTATTAGGCCACCAGCCGTAAATGTCATCGGAAGGCATCATCCAAAAGGCAGGGACAAATCCCGGTGTACCAGGCAATTTTATACTTGCTTCCATTCTTCCATAGCGCCAACCGAATTTGTTTTTGATAAACAGAAGCGCAGAAGTATAATCGAAACCCATATAGGATTCTTCCCTGGCAATGATTTTCAGGGTACCATCACTGATAGTTGCATTTTCCTCACGATCCGTGTAGTAATGCAAACCACCTGTATTACCATATCCAAATTGCCATTTTGTCTGATCAACTGTAGTCCCATTGAATTCATCTGCCCAAACGAGTCGCTCGCACTGGGCCTTTACCAGGGAAGGAAAGACGAATAAAATGAATATGCAGGAATAAATAATTATCAGATTATTCTTGAATTTTTGTTTCATTTCATTACCTCCTTAAGTTTTGAGTTAGACATTCTTATTTGCTACTTTTTATAATAAAATGATGGCTCCAAAATAATCAAATTTACTAAATTGTATTGTGATCCTTATTTTGTGTTAAACAAATATTTTAAAACCCATACATGTAATGCAACAAATATACAACATATTATTCACAATACCAAGCTAATATGAAATTCATTAATACTTTAGCCACTATGTAGCACAATAGAAAAATTTATTGATAATATCCACTTTTTACCTTTCCAAAAATGACGGGATCGAAGGCTTTAGACCATGCCAGGGAAGTAATTAGCATTAATCGTTTCACACACATTACAAAAAAATATAGACCATAATCTCAAAGAAACTATTGTTCGTGTAGGTATATATAGTAGTAAAAATGCAAAAAATTAAACATTATTTCCTTTTGTACTTAGCCATTTTAAATATCTTTGGAGGTGTTTTTAATAAAACGGGTAAAGCACTGCTAATATAAATTAATAAACAGGGGTAATCATGAGAACAGAAAAAAGTAAAAACGCTAAGGAATCAAAAATTTATCTTGTAGGTAGTGGAATTGCTTCACTGGCAAGTGCAGTTTATCTTATTAAAGATGCGGGTGTCCCCGGCGGGAATATCCATATCCTTGAAAAGGACAAAATCGCGGGAGGGGCTTGCGATGGCGCCGGTGACAAAGAAGAAGGGTTTGTGGTAAGAGGAGGAAGAATGCACGAAATGCATTATGAATGTTATTGGGATTTGCTTTCTTACATTCCTTCGTTGGAAGATCCAAATACATTCGTAAGGGATGAATCCTACGATTTTAATAAAAGGTTTGTTTCCAACGGACAGGCACGGCTTATCAAGGATGGGAAAAAAGTTGATGTTTCTTCTTATGGTCTGTCATTAAAACAACAGGCTGATTTTCTCAAATTGACCTATGTCTCTGAAAGATCTTTAGGAAACCAACGGATTGAAGATTGGTTTGATCAGGCATTTTTCGAGACCAACTTCTGGCACATCTGGACTTCCATGTTTGCGTTTCAAAAATGGAGTAGCCTTGCAGAAATGAGAAGGTACATGAAGCGTTTTATTCATCTGGTTGACGGGCTTTACAGGTTAGGTGGCGTAATGCGCACCAAGTACAACCAGTACCATTCTGTTATACTTCCCATGCGAAGGCACCTCGAAGCGCAGGGAGTGCATTTTGAGATGGAACAGGAAGTGGTTGATATAGATTTTGATTTGTCGTCCGATCGCAAAACTGCCACCGTCCTGCATTTAAAAGATAAAAATGAAATCGTACTTGGTGAAAACGATTATGTTTTTATTACAAACGGATCAATTACCGAAAGTACGGATAACGGGACCTGGAACAGGGCTCCAAAACTTAAAGGTATTGAAGAATCGGGTTCCTGGAAATTATGGAATAAAATTGCTGAAAAAGACAAAGCCTTTGGAAACCCCAGCCCTTTTTGCGACAACATCAACCTGCAGAAATGGTACTCTTTTACAGCCACAATGAAGGACAGCACTTTCCTTGATTACATGGAAAATTTCTCGGGAAATGTTGATGGAACCGGAGGTTTGGTTACCATGACAGATTCCAATTGGTTTATGTCGATTGTAATTGCCCGGCAACCACACTTCCCGAATCAACCTGATGATGTAAAAATATTCTGGGGATACGGACTTTATCCTGACAGAAAAGGAAACCATGTAAATAAAACCATGGCCGAATGCACGGGAAAAGAAATCCTGGAAGAACTCTGGTATCACTTGAAGGTTCAGGATTTGATGAAACCAATTGTAGAAGCC
>JABMQA010000956.1 GCA_013203545.1 Bacteroidota bacterium | reverse complement strand
GTTGAAAAGGTAAGAGCAGAAATTTATGCCGGGAAAAAAGAAAATTAAAATCATAATTGACACCAACCTTTTTATCAGTTTTTTGATTGGTAAAAGATTGATTGGTCTTAAACAGACTCTCGTAAATTCAACAATTGAGTTGATTTTTTCTGAGCAAAACTTGCTTGAGTTAAGCCTTGTAACCGGGAGACCTAAGTTCAAAAAATATTTTAACGTAAATGATGTAACTGATTTAATTGACTTAATTCAATCAATTGGCAGTATTATTAACGTTACAGAGGAACCATCAATTTGTCGAGATCCAAAAGATAACTTTTTGTTGGGATTAGCTGATAAAGGAAATGCCGATTATTTAGTTTCAGGCGATAAAGATCTTCTTGATATAAAGGCATATAAGAACACAAAAATAATTTCTATTATCGAATTAGAAAGAATAATTGAAGGAATAACAAACAGCTAACAGCGAAGATAAAATAGCAGAAAAATTGTGAAAATTGTGAAAATTATCAGATAGTAACAATATCTACAATATTCCAAAGGTTGACAATATCTACGCAAGGGGATCCAGGCTGCTTTAATTTGCAGACCCTTAACCACAAATCTTAATCACAAATCTTAATCACAATGGATTTACAACTTAAAAACAAACTATTCCTAATCGGCGGCGCCACAGCCGGTTTTGGAAACGCCATTGCCAGGGCACTGATCAGTGAAGGCGCTAAAATAATCGCTGTTGCCAGAGGCGCTGAAGCGCTTGGAGAATTCAAATCACAGTTTCCTGAAAGTATTGAGGCCATCAATGGCGATATTACCGACCCGGAGATCATCAGGGAGATTTCAGCATTTACCGGCGACAGGAGGCTTGATGGTATGCTGGTGAACGCTGGTGGCCCGCCGGCCAAATCCTTCCTTGAAACAACCCTGGAGGATTGGGACCTGGGATATTTCTCGGTTCTGCGTTGGAAAATTGAACTGGTTAAAACGCTGTTGCCAAAATTCAGGGCACAGCAATATGGCCGGATTCTGTTTGTTGAAAGCATTTCTGTAAAGCAACCTATCGAAAACCTGGTATTGAGCAACGCATTTCGGATGGCAGTGGTAGGATTCGTAAAAACCCTTTCGGATGAAATCGCGAAGGAGGGCATCACATTAAATATAATGGCTCCGGGTTATCATGATACCCATGCCGTTAAAAGGGTACTTGAAAAGAAAAGTGAACTCAGCAGAATGTCCTATCAAAAAGTCAGGGAAAAGATTGAAAAAGCAATTCCTGTCGGACGACTTGGCAACCCTGAAGAGTTTGCCTCGCTGGCCCTCTGGTTGCTGTCGCCCTATTCAGGATATATTACAGGGCAAACCATCAGTGTGGACGGAGGGATGATGAGGGGGAGTTTTGGATGATGAGGGTTGAAGATGTCTGCAGGCTTTCTTTGGAATCGGATCATGAATATTGAGATATTTTCCTTCATCGAATTAAAATCAGATCAAGTCAAAATCCAGCCCTGGCGATTTCCCTCACTTCATCCGATTCGAAAAAGAGCCTTTTTGAGGGTTCACTCACGGCTATAATTACCATGGCAAGCGCCACATCGGATGCCTTAATTCCTTTATACTTCTTTAGCTTCCCTAACATTAAGGGGCTACTCAGTTTCATCAACACCTTTCCGGCTTCCTCCCCAATGCGAAAGTCTTTTCTTTGACCCAGCAACATGGATGGTCGCAAAATGGCCTTTTGAGGAATCTTCAGTCTCATCATATCCTGCTCCATCTCACCTTTGGTACGCAGGTAAAAATTTGAGGACGATTCGTTTGCGCCTATGGAAGATACAACAAGCAGCCGCTTCATATTATTCCGGGAGGCTATCCTTGCAATGTCAATGGCAAGGGTGTGGTCAATCCGGCGAAAGTTTTCCTTTGACCCGGCTCTCTTTATGGTCGTCCCAAGGCAAATGAACAAATCATCTCCCACGATTTGTTTGGCAAATGATTTCAGATCAGTAAGTGTGGAGGTTATTTCCTTGTATTTGGGATGATCATTCACCACAGCATGTCTGTTGAAACATAAAACTTCAGCGTATTGTGCGTGCTCACAAAGTGCCTGCACAAGGTGACTACCCACCAGCCCTGTTGCACCAAAAACAACAGCTTTTCTTAACGTGCTTTTCATTAAACTTAAAACCTTTTAAATGGATTAAAATGGTAAATCATCCGTTGGCTCCGGTGGGATATCATCCATTTCGGGTGGTGGGGCAGCATGCCCTTCAACTGCCATTTTCTCAATTTTCCAGGCTTCCAGATTATTGAAGTAGGAAACCTGTCCGTTCTTTTCCCATCTTCTACC
>JABMQA010000955.1 GCA_013203545.1 Bacteroidota bacterium | reverse complement strand
TATATGTCCACAAACCATCGCTTCGGGATTGAGATCGGTGAGGCGGTTGAGGCTTTTCATCAATGTGGTCTTACCACAACCGGAAGGCCCCATGATTACCGTGATTTTTTTTTCGGGGATTTTTGCATTAATGTCATTCAGGATATGCTGCCGTCCGAAATGCAGGTTCAGGTTATCGATAATGATTTTTGGCTTATCCATGTTGTTTAAAAATTTATCTTGTTTTTCTTGTACTTTCTTGAGAAAACCCTTGAGAGGATGCTTATGATGAGGATGATAAACACCAACACCGCTGCCGAGGCATAGGCACGTTGTTGAACTTCCGGGATGGGTGAGCTGAGCTGAAAAAAGATCGACAACGGCAAGGTAGCCGTAGGCTGGTTAAGCGAGGTTGGGATGTAATCGGTATAACCGGTTGTAAAAAGTATAGAAGCGGCGTCACCGATAGCCCTTCCAAAAGACAGGAGTACGGCGGTGATCAATCCTGGGAACGTTTGTTTTAAAAACACCCGGTATGCCGTTTCCGACCGGGTAGAACCTAACGACAGGGAAGATTCGAGCAGGCCTCTGGGGACTGATTTCAACACCTCATCCATCCCTCTTACAATAATCGGGATAATAAATAGCGTGACCGTGATGATTCCTGCCAGCAGTGAGGCCCGGATTCCAAAGTAAATCATGATGGTAAAACCAAATGCACCATATACAATAGATGGAACACCCCAAAGCAAATCGAGTACAAACCTGATAGCGTTCACCAGTTTTTTGTGCCTGATCAGGTGAACATTCATAAAAAGCGCCAATGGCAAACCAACAAGCAAGGCAAGAAATGTAGATCCCAGCGATAAATAAACCGAACCAATGATCGCATTGAGTATCCCTCCTTCCTTCCCAAAATAAAATCCGCCCTTTGGAACCTGACTTACCATTTCCCATGTAAGTGAAGGCAGGCCCTTGTAAAGAATACTGAAAATAATCAGAAACAAAGTGGTGGCAATGATCACCGTTGAGCAAAACATCAGTATCCTGAAAAATTTCTCTTCTATCTTCTTTAATTTACACATTGGTTAACAGTGTATTTCAGATTTAATGATGACAAGCCGGGAGGCGAAATTGAAAATGAGTACCACAACAAAAAGAATCAATGCAGCAAGCATTAATGCCGAATCGTACATGGGAATAGATAACATCTCCCCATAATTGTTGGCTATAAGTGCAGGCAATGGATAGCCGGGCTGAAGCAAGCCTTTCGGGATTTTAGTAACATTGCCGACAACCATCAAAACGGCAATGGTTTCACCAAATGCACGCGACATCCCAAGTCCAAATGCAGAGATAATACCCGGCAGCGCTTTTTTAACTAAAATATATTTGATGGTTTGCCATTTGCTGGCCCCTAGTGATAGCGATGCTTCTGTGAGTTCGGAGGGTATGGTTTTAAATATTTCGATCAGGATATTCAGAATAAATGGAATGATCATAATGGCCAGAACAACCGCACCCGCTAATATGGAATACCCCGACACCATTTTCCCAAAAAATGGGCCTACATAGCCTGAAATTGCAGGCACAACCACAAGAACTCCCCAAACACCATAAATTACCGAGGGAATACCGGCCAGGATATCGATAACGGGATGCATAATGTTTAGCACCCATTTGTTGGCATATTGTGTTAAATGAATTGCGGTTAGCAGACAGATCGGGGCAGCTATCAGCAAAGCCACCACGGTTACCCAAACCGAACTGATGATAAACGGATAAAACCCGAATTTTCCTGCAAGGGGTTTCCATTCTTTCGAAAACAGCAAACTGAGAATCGAATGATCCTGCAATAGAAGTGATGATTTTACTAGCAATCCTGTTATAAGAATCACAGGCAATATCAGTACGATAACCAGGGTTACCAACATCCATCCCGAATGTAGTTTATCCCTCAAAGGCCTACTGATATCTAATCTTCTGATTCTCATTCAATCGGAAGTTTTTCAAGCGCTCCCCTGATTTTATCATCCGATAACTGTACATAACCGGCTTCATTCACATATTGCTGACCATCAGTAAGAATCCATCTAAGAAATAATAGTACCGCCTGCTTTGTTGGCTTCCCATGCGCCACAAAAAAAAGATCGCGTGCCGGTGGAGCGGGGTATTTTCCGTCTTTAATGGCTTTCATCATCTCATCGAGTGAATCGTAGAAGTCCTCATCAGGGTCGATCTTTCCATTCTCATTTATGTCAACAGGTATTACTTCGAGGCCATTGTATTTTTTACGTGAACTAATATCAAACACATAAATCATATTGTTGTAGCCTGTTCCATGTGGATCGTTTTTTACCGCATCGGCCATGCCGGGGTCTCCAAACACACCAATTCCTTCAAGGCTTTCCTGGTTTTTTCCCAGAAATTCGCCCCACATCTGGGCAGCGCCGCAGGCATCAGAACGGGTATACACGTGTATCACTTCATCCTGGCCACTGATACCGGGAAGTTGGTTCCAGGTTTTAATGCTGTGTGAGATAAAGACTTTTTGAAAAATTGTTTTTGAAACGCCTGTCTTTTTAAGTTGCTCAAGAAAAGGGTTTTTAGCATTCACAGTCGGTAATACGGCATCCTTTGTTACGGCAATCCACCAGGCTCCCTGATCGATCTCTGCCTGGTTTAATCCCCTCGAAAACATACCCAGGTCAACCATTTCCGATAGTGCATCTGCCATGCCTTTTCCCGCACCACCGGCGCTGATATCGATCCTGATATCCGGGTACTTTTTATGAAATTCCTCCGCCCATCTTACTGTAAGCGGATAGAGCGCAAATGCACCGGAAATGGATATATTTCCTTTAACGGTTTCACCGGACCCATCATTTCTGTTTCCTGAGCCCATACATCCCGAAACAAAGGTTAAGGCAAATAATAATGAGATGGAAAGCAATGCATTTAGCATACAACAGGTTTGTTTTTTCATCATAGTTCAATTTTTAATCTGTTCATTTTTAATATTAATTTTTACATACCCCGTTCGTTCCACATATTTCTGGCCTTCGGTCATAACCCAATTTTTGAAATGCAGCGTAAGGGGGTTGGCTTCTTCTTTTTGAAGCAGGATATAGAGAACCCTGGCGAGTGGGTAGGGATATTTCCCGGCTTTTATGGCATGTGTAATTGTATCAAGGCTTTCGTAAAAATCCTCTTCGTTATCAATGGTGCCATTCCCGTTAAAGTCGATGGGCATCACGGCCATATCATCATAAAACATTTTTGTGGTATTGTTATAAATGTACCGGAGGTTGTTGTAACCGATGGCAAGTTTTTGGCCCCTGATGGCACGCACCATTCCGGGGTCGCCGTAAACACCAATGCCCCGAAGGTCTTCTTGTCGAACATCCAGAAAACCGGCAAACATTTCACCGGCACCACAAAGATCGGATCGTGTAAAAACGAACAAGTTATCTTCGATCACATTTGATGTAAGCCCTGACCAGTTTGTTTCGTTTGCTTTTACAAAGATTTCAGCAAGCATTTCCTTATCTATGCCCCTGCTTGTTAGTAGATCCAATGTGGGGTTTTTGCTGTTTACCGATACAAACACAGCATCCTGAGCTACAGGATAATAGGTAATTAATCCTGAATCCATTAACAGGTCTATTCGTTTGGAAAACATCCCGATATCAGCCTGGTTGTTAACCACGGCCATATTTCCTTTGGTTGAACTGGCCGGGAATAGGAATATTTTCACCTTGGGATTTTCGCTTTGATATACGGCCGACCAAACCTCCATCATTGGATAAAGGGCAAATGCCCCTGTAACGGTAATAGAGCCTTTTACAATATTACTCTCCGGTTTTTTCCGGTCACCAGTTTGGGTAAATTTTAGCCGGTTAATCAGAATCACAGATCCGGCTATTAGCAGGATAAATCCTATATACTGAGCATAAATTATGGGCCGTTTTCTCACTTGTTTGTAGAAATTGATTGAATTACAAAAGTATTACCGGAACGTAACGTGTACAACCGGTTTAATACCCAAATGCTGGGATTAAAACCTTATTTTGAGGAGGGTAATTATTGGTAAGTATAAATACTTAAGTAGGATAGGGACTGTTTAAATGACAATCCAATGGTTTTTAATAGCGTTCATCACCAGGTGGGCCGTATTTCGTGAATTGGTTTTGAGGAGGATATTTGCGCGATGCTTATCCACAGTCCTTTTACTAATAAATAGCCGGTCGCTGATTTCCTGATTGGAATATCCATTACAGATCAGATCAAGAACTTCGAATTCCCTTACGGATAGATTTATACTGTTATCGGTAAGTGTTCCCGAAGAACGAAGGTTTTTGACAACATTCAGTAGCGACTCCTTCGAAAAATAATGCTCACCCTCAAGTACTGAGTCGATGGCATCCTTCACCTCGCTAATTTCAGAGTTCTTGATCAGGAAACCCTTTACACCGGCATCGATCATTTTGTAATAGTACACTTCGTCGCCAAACATCGAAAGGGCGATTATTTTCAAAGCTGGATATATTTCCATTGCCCTTTTGGTAGCTTCAATTCCGTCAACAACAGGCATATTGATATCCATTAAAACCAGATCGGGGATATGCAGGGGCAGTGAATCAAGAAACGTCTTTCCGTTTTGTGCTTCCGAAATTTTAATTTCCGGGTAATCATTTCTGAGCAATAATTTCAAACCATCCCTGAACAGGGTATGGTCATCCACGATCATGAGGTGAAAGTTTTTCATTTTATTGTCAGATTTTAACTGCAATAGTAACAATTATTCCTTCACCCGGCCAGCTTTCACACCGAAAAGTTCCGTTGATGGACGCAATCCTTGATTGAATATTGTGAAGTCCCATGCCACCATTTTCCTGAAGCATCGCCTTTTCAAAATCAAAACCTTTCCCATCATCCTGATAAAGGACTTTTAGCATGTTGTTTTCCTGATCGAGACTGATCAATACTTTGCCGGCATCGGCATGTTTGAGTGTATTGTTCACCAACTCACAAACCGCCCTGTATAGGATCACTTCCACCTGGCTGTCGAATCGGCCGTCTTTAAGATTGGTTCTGAAGTCGATACGGACTTTACCAACCTGCTCAATTTTGGATGTAAACGAACGGATGGCCTTTGCCAACCCGAAATGATCAAGGATATGCGGACTTAAATTGTTGGATATTTCTTTTAAACTGTTAATAGATTCATTTACAGCTTGCATGGCATTGTTGTAGATAGCCTTACGGGGTTCTTTTTCATTTCCGGAAGAAAGTGACGAGACTGACATTTTAACGGAAGACAGTAGCGGCCCCAAACCATCATGCAAGTCTTTTGCAAACCGTTTCCGTTCATTTTCCTCTGTAAAAATTATGGCACCAAGTATTCTTTTTTCGCTTTGTTGTCTGAGCTCCTCCATCCGCTTCAGATAAATAAAAATCTTACCGATATAAAAAATCCCGATTACCAGCAAAATGGAGATAAGCACACCCAGCCAGTTGTTTAAGGTTAGCATGGCATCCGATAGATCACGGTTGACGTAAGTAAAAAACTCGAATAACCTGCGAGCAGCCATGATCATTAATCCAATGGATATCAATATCCAACTGATGTTGTATTTGGTGACTTTAATTAGCCTGATGGCAAAAACAGTAGCCACAAACTGAAGGATGATCGAAACAATGAGTGCAATGATGGTTAGCATGGCAAGGTGTATTTTGATTGAAATGGCTACCGAAGTAATTCAATTTTATTTTATGGTTGCTACAAAATTAGATAGTTTTGCTATATTTGTATTTGAAATATTATAAAATCTTTAAAGCTATGAAAGGTCAACTAAATGTAATTATTGAATCTGCCCCTGATGGTGGTTATTGGGCTATTTGCCCTGAGATTCCAGGAGCAAATGGACAGGGTGAAACCATTGGGGAGACAAAAGAGGATTTAAAAAATGCGATTAAGTTAATTCTTGATGACCAATTGGATGATATTAAAAGGGGCTTACCGGATGATGTGATTTTAGACACAATTGCCATCGAATGAAAAGACAACTTTTGGAAAAACGTTTAAGAATGGCCGGTTGTTATCTCAAAAGGCAAGGATCATCACATGCCTTATGGATAAATCCACAGACAGGCCACATTGAAGCAATACCGCGTCACTCGGATATCAAAGAACCTCTTGCAAAAAAAATTTTAAAATCCCTCGGAGCTTAGTTGAAGACCGCTTCCCTTCTTAATACATACCAAATGTTAAATTTCAGTTGAACCAAAAGGCATTGGAATTACTTTTCAATCCTTATCCTTGCATCCACAGCTATCACCCTATCAGGTTCACCGAGTAAGGGATTCAGATCCATCTCCCTGATTTCAGGCGCTACCGTCACAAGGGCCGAAAGCTTTACAACGATATCCGCAAAATGATCTTCGTTTACGCCTGCCTGTCCCCTTACACCTTTTATGATCTTATAGCTTTTCAGGCCCCGGATCATTCGCAACGCCTCCTGTTGTGACAGGGGTGCAAGATCGGCGGCCACATCTTTCAAAACCTCAATAAAAATACCGCCCATACCGCAGAGTACCATATGCCCGAATTTGGGCTCAAATTTAGCGCCGGCAAACAGTTCAGTTCCCGACAACATGGGTTGGATCAGGATGGAAGTGGTGTCTTTGATTTGTATCATCCGCCTGAACTCCTGCCGGACATGATTTGCATCCTTCACATTCAACACAACCCCTCCAACATCTGATTTATGCACAGGGCCAACCACCTTCATCACCACCGGGAATCCCATTATTGCAGCATTTGAAATCGCCTCTTCTTCGGTTTTCACCACAGCTTCACCTGCCCTGGGAATTCCAACGGCATCAAGCAGTTTCTGCACCTCCTGCGGTGCCAGATAACCGCCATGGTTTCGTTTAATTACTTCACGTATGGTAATTTCATCAACTGCGGGCAGATCGATTGTCTCCGGAGCAGGCCCCTCTGTATAAAATACCCTGCTGAGAGCATCTCCCAGAATGGCTTCATCGGGAAAATTAATTCGGCCTTTGGATAGGAATTCGGCCACTTCTTCGTGGGCAGTCAATATAGATGGCAATACCGGATATATGGGCTTCTTTGCGATTTTCATCTTCTCATCCAGTACATGGTAAGCATCGAAGACATCCACCAGCCCCGGGGTTCCAAAAATCACCACCATGCCATCGATATCATCAAATTTATCATCTACATAGTCGATTATAGTGCCAAGTTGTTCTGCTGTCCCTGTGGCCAGGAAGTCGATTGGATTTGAAATGGAAGATCCGGGGTACAGTTTGTCCAGCAAGGCCATTGCTTCAGTATTGTCGATATGGGGAACTTGTAATCCACCATGCGACAAAGCATCAGTGAGCATAACAGCCGGGCCGCCGGCATGTGTGATCACTGCAATATTTTTACCCTCCAGTGTTGGGTGCATAAAAACCGAAGCCACCGCTATAAGGTCTTCGCGACCGTAACAACGGACTATTCCTGCCTTCCTGAAAAGGGCATCCACAGCAACATCCGGGCTGGCGAGTGCGCCGGTGTGAGATGAGGCCGCCCGGCTTCCCGCTTCTGAAGACCCTGCTTTGATGGCTGCGATTCGACATCCCTTACGAATAAGTGAAGATGCGTGCAACAACAGTTTATTGGGCTTATCAATATTT
>JABMQA010000954.1 GCA_013203545.1 Bacteroidota bacterium | reverse complement strand
GTCTTGGCGGCTTTGCGCGAAATTAAAGTTTTTAGATTGGGCTTATCAATTGAAGGTTACAAATTCTTAAAAGACAATAATGGATGACATTATATTTATTTGTACTTTTATGCATCTAATTTTTATTACACTAAATTCTAAATAATATGCAAGAATGGTGGGAAACGCTCTCTTCTTTTGAACAATTATTCTGGTACATTGCCATCCCTTTTTCGGTTATACTATTAATTCAAATGGTTTTGACTTTTGTTGGACTGGGAAGTGAAGGTGCAACTGATGCAGGTGGTGGAATATCCGATGCTTCTGGTTTGGATCCGGATACAGGTACCGATCTTCAAATGGATTTGGATTCTGACGCAAACCTACCGGATCATTCTTCCTTTTCAGCCATTGAAGTACCCCAATTTTCAGTTTTTACCTTCAGGAATTTCGTTGCTTTCTTCGCTGTATTCGGCTGGGCTGGGATTGCAGGTATCCATTATGATTTTTCAACGATCTGGGTTATACTATTTGCAGCCATCTGCGGTTTGACAACCATGCTGATCATTTCATCCCTGTTTTATTTTATCAGCAAACTGGCCGACAGCGGAAACATGGATATCAGAAATGCCATTAACCAGGTTGGAAACGTGTACATCCCCATAAAGGGGAATGCAGGTAATGTGGGCAAAATTCAGGTAAACATTCAGGATTCGAACAGGGAAATGCGTGCTATCACCAATCACCAAGAGGATTTACCCACCGGGACTGTTGTCAGGGTTACTGGTATCGTCAGCGGTGATATCCTTGTCGTTGAAAAATTCATTAAATAATAATATTTCCATTTATTCATTAAAAACAATTGGCTCATGTATGGTCTAACTCTCGTAATTGTAATTGTTGTAATCGTTTTCATTACGATTCTGGCTTTATTTTCGAGGTACAAACGATGTCCCTCCGATAAGATCCTTGTGATTTATGGGAAAACCGGCAAGACGCAAGCCGGGATGACCCGATCGGCAAAAACAATTCATGGTGGTGCAGCTTTCATCTGGCCTGTCATTCAAAACTATGCCTTTCTGGATCTGACACCTATCTCACTTGAGGTGAACCTCACGAATGCCCTTTCACGGCAAAACATCCGTATTGATGTACCTTCACGTTTTACCGTTGGTATTTCAACCGAGCCGGGTATCATGACAAATGCTGCTGAACGTTTGCTTGGCCTCCAGCTCAGTCATATCCAGGAACTTGCCAAGGATATCATTTTTGGCCAGTTAAGGCTTATTGTTGCTACCATGGACATTGAAGAGATCAACACCGACCGGGATAAATTCCTGGCCAACGTATCACAAAATGTGGAAGCCGAACTTCAAAAAATCGGCCTGAAACTGATCAACGTAAACGTTACCGATATCAGGGATGAGTCGTCATATATTGAGGCACTTGGAAAAGAGGCAGCCGCCAAAGCCATTAATGATGCCAAGAAAACAGTAGCTGAAAAAAACCGTGATGGCGCTGTGGGTGAAGCTGATGCCAAGCAGGATGAGCGCATCAAAGTGGCCAATGCCAACGCCCTTGCCGTTGAAGGTGAAAATAAAGCGACCATTAACATTGCCAATTCCAATGCTTTAAGACGTGAAAAAGAGGCTGAAGCCGAAAAACTGGCTGTTTCTGCGGAAAAAGTGCAGATGGCAGAGGCGTTAGCCAAAGCATATGAAGCAGAGAGACTCGCAGAGGATGTGCGGGCTACGAGGGAAAAATCAACAAAGACAGCTGATATCATCGTTCCTGCGGAAATTGATAAAATGAAAGTTGAAATTGACTCCGAAGCCATTGCAGAACAAAAAAGACGTATTGCCAGAGGGGAAGCCGATTCGATAATTGCAAGAAAGCAAGCAGAAGCAATAGGAATATACGAAGTGCTCACCAAGCAGGCCGAAGGATTTACCAAACTTGTTGAGGCCGCTCAACAAAATTCACGGGATGCCGTTCTGCTTATGATTGCTGATAAATTACCCGAGTTGGTTAAAACCCAGGTTGAAGCCATTAAAAACCTGAAAATTGATAAAATTACCGTTTGGGATTCGCAGGCATCTGAGGGGAAAACACCTGCCACTGCTAACTTTTTAGCCGGAATGCTCAAATCAATACCACCACTGGATGATATCTTTAAAATGGCCGGTATGGAATTACCCGAATATTTGAAAGGGAAAGAAATCGTAGAAAGCGGAAAAGCAGATGCTATGAAGGAAAATTCCGGGGATACAGCAACACCTGCAGAAACAGAGCCTGAAGATATTGAGTAGGCTGTTAATAAAATTGCCGGATTAGGGATTGGGGTTAAATTACCACTCAGACACTTAGAAGCTGTCTAAAAATTGATGGGGAAATAAATAGCACCGTCCTTTAGAGGGTGTGAGAAAACATTGAGTAATATGAGTTGCACCGGGAT
>JABMQA010000953.1 GCA_013203545.1 Bacteroidota bacterium | reverse complement strand
TTTTTTCAGCACAAAACTGAAAAAAAACCTCTTCGTGGGAACATCCCAACCGGCAAAACAGACAACGTCAATCTATCCCGAAAGCCCCGATAGCTATCGGGGTCGGGATCAAAGAAAAAAGTTATCATCGAATTGCGCGAATTAAACGAATTTTAATTCGTTAAATTGGTTTAATTCGATGAACGAAATTAACGGATGACAAATAATTAATGAATTCTGGAAAAACAAACATCGTTAACATGTTATCAATAATGACATTCTAAGAGCTTATTACCTCCTGCAGCTTCCTTTGGAAGATCCACCGTAGAAAATCGCAATCCCAAGAATAAATCCCAGGTTATAGGGCCATCCGGAATTATTCCCTTCATAGATGTTTACATTCTCACAGAACAGGCCGATAATAAAGGTGAATAGGGTGATAAACCCATGCCACAATCCCATCCAGAACCCGGCTGGATCGATATCGAATTTTTCATTTCCTGCTGCGCAGGAACTCAGTAAAAACATGGCAACCACTGCGATTAATAACCATTTTGACTTTTTCATTTGAATTGATTTGTGTTAAAATTTTATGAAGCCTGAACAAAGATATAAAAAATTGAAACATTGGATGTGCACCCAATACATTCATATTATGCCCCAACAAATATAAAACCAATGTTACGGCCTCCAATAGCCAAATGAGTAGGTTAAATATTCTTAATCCGGTCTGGCTCAAATATTTTTAAACTTGCTTCATTATTAGACAGTTTTTTATATTTTTGCAGCCCTTGAAAAAGGAATCCACAAGGACAGTATTAATTTTTATAATTCTTAAAGATAAAATGAAGGTATATCAAACTGATGAAATTCGGAACATTGCTCTGGTTGGCGGAGCAAAGGCCGGTAAAACCACATTGGCAGAATGTATGCTGTTAGAGGGTGGTTTGATTAACAGAAGAGGATCTGTTGATGATAAAAACACTGTTTCAGACTATAGGGAAATCGAGCACGAACGTCAAAATTCAATTTCTTCCACAGTGTTGTATGCAGAATTCGGCGGAAAGAAAATAAATATTATCGACACACCCGGTTTCGATGATTATGTCGGAGAGGTTATTTCAGCGCTAAAGGTTGCTGATACCGGCGTGATGGTCATCAATGCCCAAAATGGTGTGGAGGTTGGCGCCGAAATCAGTTGGAGATATACCTCCCGTACCAGCACACCGGTAATTTTTGCCATCAACCACCTTGAACATGAGAAATCCAATTTTGATGAAACCATCCGTCAACTTAAGGCACAATTCGGAAGTCATGTAACCGTTTGCCAGTATCCTGTTAATACCGGACTGGGATTTGATTCGGTTGTTGACCTTATCAAAATGAAGATGTATAAATATCCCGAAGCCGGAGGAACCCCTCAGGAGCTGGATATCCCGGAATCGGAACAGGCAAAGGCTGAAGAGATGCAGGGTGAATTGATTGAAGCCGCTGCTGAAAATGATGAGGCTTTGATGGAACTGTTTTTCGAAAACGGAACACTTACGGAGGAGGAAATGCTCAAGGGTATTAAAATGGGCCTGATCAGCAGGGGAATGTTCCCCGTGTTTTGCATCAATGCCAAGCACAATATGGGTGTAAGACACCTGATGGAATTCATCAATACATCAGCACCTGCCCCCAATGAAATGCCTGCCGTTAAAACAACCGAAGGCAAAGAACTTACCTGTAATCCGGCGGATCCCGCTTCATTGTTTATATTTAAAACTTCCATCGAGTCGCACCTTGGCGAAGTCTCATTTTTCAAGGTTTACTGTGGTGAGTTGCTGGAAAGTGCTGATATGGTTAACGGAAATAATGGCACCAAGGAAAGGCTTTCACAATTGTTTGTTATTGCCGGTAAGAACCGTGAAAAGATCAACAAATTCGTTGCAGGGGATATTGGCGCTACCATTAAATTGAAAAACTCCTCAACCAATCAAACGTTGAACGCCCCTAAAAATGCTGACGATATCATTGAGCCGATTGTATTTCCGGCCCCAAAGATCCTGATGGCCGTAAAAGCTCAAAACCAGGGTGATGAAGAAAAGCTTTCGGTTGTCCTAAACGAGATGCACAAGGTGGATCAGACTTTCACAATCAGCTATTCAAAAGAACTGCGCCAGTTGATAGCAGGCGGAATGGGTGAACTTCACCTTAATCTGATAAAATGGATGGTTGAAAACCTGGAGAAAATCCCGATAGAGTATTTTGCACCTAAAATCGCATACAGGGAAACCATAACCAAGAGCGCAAAACAAACGTATCGTCATAAAAAGCAATCGGGCGGCGCAGGTCAGTTTGGTGAAGTACACATGATGATCGAGCCCTATACCGAAGGAATGTCATGGACTACCCAGTTTCCGGTACGCGGTACCGACGAGGTGCAACTGGACTGGGGTGGCAAGCTCATCATGAACAAATGTATTGTTGGCGGAGCCATTGATGCACGGTTTTTCCCGGCCATCATGAAAGGTCTCATGGAAAAAATGGAGGACGGGCCACTTACAGGTTCTTATGCACGCGACATCGTTGTGTACATTTATGATGGTAAGATGCACCCGGTTGATTCCAACGAAATTTCGTTCAGACTGGCATCCAGAAATGCATTCAGGGAAGCCTTTAAGAATGCAGGGCCTAAGATCCTTGAACCCATCTATGATGTGGAGGTGATCGTTCCTGAAGAGAAGATGGGCGATGTGATGACTGATTTACAAGGTCGTCGTGCCATCATTATGGGTATGGACGCCGAAGGAAATTACCAGAAGATAATAGCAAAAGTCCCGCTGGCCGAAATGAACAGGTACTCCACATCACTGAGTTCAATAACCAGTGGCCGTGCCATGTATTCGCTCAAATTTGCCGAATATGCACAGGTACCGGGAGATGTACAAACTCAACTGCTGAAAGCCTACGAAGAAGAGCAGGCAGAAGAAGAATAGAAAATAGGATATTTATTAATATACCTTACTGCGCAACCCTGACAAGGTTCAAAACCCTGTCAGGGTTTGTTTTTTGTTTTGCTATTTAGGGTCTGCTGAAAAAATCCCATACCATTGTCAGTTGGTAAATTCAGCGTATATTTGAACGGATATAAGCAAGGAAAAATGATAAAACAGCGAAAAAAGCGTGCATCTGCGCCCAATTATGTC
>JABMQA010000952.1 GCA_013203545.1 Bacteroidota bacterium | reverse complement strand
TGAAAGATCAATTGGATGATTTTAAAAGCCTTTTTGTCTCATCCCGGCACCACCATATTCAATGATTTGGGAATTACCCTGATGTGAAGCCGTTTACTTAGCTTTACCGGTTCACCATCCAGGTTGATGTGTTTCTTTTTCTGTTTAATATCCACCTCCTTGGCCCTGATGATTTCAACAAAACCTGTCTTGTCAATTTTTTTCGAGAACAGCAATGGGGGTAACAGAAAAGATTTCCACAGGGCAACTTTTTTCATAATGCAGATGTCGATATACCCATCATCAACCCGGGCTTGTGGGGCAATGGATGTGTTGTAGCCAAACTGATCGGAGTTGGCAAAGCTAATGAACAAGGCCTTGCGTTTTAACTTTTTCCCATCAACAACCAATTTGAACTTTTCGGGCCTGTATCTAAAATACTCCTGAAATACAATCTGTGAATATTTAAAGAAACCACGCCGTTTCTGGCCGGCAAATTTCTTGGCTACCAGGGCATCAAAACCAATACCGGCAAGGTTTACAAAAAACTGGTTGTTAACCTCGGCCGTATCAATTTTCTTTACCTTTAATTGGTTGATTACAGCAATGGCCCTGTTGGTAAAAACCGGGATATTTAAATGACGTGCCAGGCCATTCCCTGATCCCGAAGGTATAATTCCCATCACCACAGATGTTCCAATAATCGACTGGGCAACTTCGTTAACAGTTCCATCACCTCCAACAGCAACTATGATGTCCATATTTTCTTTTACGGCCTGTCTGGATAGGATTTTTGCATGATTCGGGGCTTCGGTATATTTTACCTCATATTCATACTTTATATGATCGAGGTGCCTTTTAAGGTGCTGATCTATCGACCGCCGCTTCCAAACGCCTGAAAATGGGTTTACTATAAAAAGTATTTTTTTCTTTATGTCGATTTCTGCAGTCATTCCACCAATGTCAGTTTATTTTCAACCATCCGGTTATTATACTGCTGAATATATGCTTTAATCAATTTTTCAAGTTCCACGGCCAATTCCCGATCTGCGTCAATCAAGTTATATTCCAATAAAATATCCGTATCAAAATTATACAATCCAATACTTTTCGCCCCATCAAATTCTAAAATATATTGATCACTGATCAACTGATAAATCCCGTTGAGATGGTTAACGGCAAAATGATCCTGCTCCCGGTTAAACAAATTATTTCCAAAAGATAGTATTGAATGATCATAGTTCAATAGCGAAAGCACAGAAGGCATAATATCTACCTGGGAAGCAGTTACAGGTGATATTACCGGGTTGCCTTCACCGGGATCGAAAAATATGATGGGGATCCGGTACATTCCCAACCTGGTGCGGTATTCGGGCAGGTAGGCCTCGGAAGTATGATCGGCAGTAATGATAAATATCGTGTTACTGTACCACTCCATTTTGGAAATCGTTTGAAACAACTCACGCAGTGAAAAATCGGCGTACATTACAGCTTCCTGGATTTCAAGTTCCCCCTTTCTGAATTTATTCTTGTGTTTTGTGGGAATGGTATATGGATGATGCGCAGAAAGCGAGAAAAGTGTGGCAAAAAACGGTTGCCGGGTGTTATCGACCTCCGTTGCAAAGAACCGGAAAAAGGGCTCATCGAAAATACCCCAGTTGCCATCCCAATCGGCTTCGTTGTTATATTCGGTTCTTCCAATGTAGCTATCAAAACCCGCCATTTTTGCAAAACCGTCAAAATCCATGGTGCCATTGGTCCCTCCGTGGTAAAAGGCCGTATGGTAACCTTTTTCCTTCAGCACACCGGCCAGGCTATACGTTTTATTTCCGGCATATGGCGATATGATATAGGGCCGGTTCATCAAACTCGGTAAACTCGAAATTACTGCCGGAATCCCTTCAATGGACTGTTTACCATTTGCAAAACCGTTAAATACCACACTATGTCCGATTAACGAATCCAGAAAAGGTGTGAATCCAGGATAATTGCCAATCTGTTTGTTGAGCGCTCCAATGTGCTCGCGCGACAAGCTTTCCATGATGATAAGCACAACATTATTTGGTCTGAATGCCGTATCACCATATAATACCTGGATATCCTGCTTTTTAAGCACCGGCGTATAAATCCGGTTCAGGGTATCGTCATCATAATAACGAACCTGCTTTAAACCGTACTGACCTATGGTTTTCATTATCGTAAAAGGGGTATTTAATACCAGGGGCACATACCTTGCCTCAACATACTGCCCTGCCGTAATGATATTGATAGGCTTGAGCTGAAAACCACCCCTAACAGCGATAACCGTAATAAAGATAGCAATCAGAAACCCTGCTAACTGAAAGGCATAATATGAAAATAATGGTAAATGAAGCGGTTTTTTTCTGAGAACAATCTTCCGCGAAAAATAGATGAATAAACCTTCAAAGAAAAGAAACAACAGAAACAGGTACCAAAAATCAACTACAAATTGAGGAAGGAGCGACATGGTGCTTTCGTCGTTGGCTACATAGTCAAAAATATCACCGGTCATTCGCTTCTGGGTAAAACGCGCATAAATAATATCGATGAAATTTACGAGGAAACCAACCGTATTGGCCATGTAGTAAAAAAGATTGGCAAATCCCAGGTAAAACCTATTCTTCCGCCAGGGGATGGGCAAAACCATGAGCAGGATAAAGATGCCGTTGAGCGCAAACAGGGCCGAGATGTCAAACCGGATTCCCGCAATTACAAACCACAACCAATCCCATAAAGATGCACCCGAAAAGTTGGAGAAGTTAAACGCAAAAAACAGCAGGCGGGAGGCCAGCATAAAAACGAAGGCTACAAGCAGCCTTTTTAATAGGACGCTGTAATAATTTCCTGCCAGTTGTTTTTTATTTGTAGAAATCACATCAAACGTGGATTTATTCTAATAATCGGCAAAATTACATTTTTTAGGGATGGGGCAGGGTAAAGTTTTTGATGCCCTTATAAGGTTTATGATAAGGAACTGGCATTTTGCTTGAGTTAAACTTTCTGATGGGTGATTTTGATAATTTTCATGATTTGCGCTGATCAGATCATAAACGATAATAAATATCATGACAATCTACAATCGATCTTTATA
>JABMQA010000951.1 GCA_013203545.1 Bacteroidota bacterium | reverse complement strand
GTATTATTGATTCAAATGAAAGCCATGGTATAGAGTGTGAAAATAATACAATTTCTATTTCAAATACTAAAATCTCTAATAACAAAAATGGAATTGGTTGTTATCAAAGTTCGTTAACAGCAAATGGAAATGAAATTTTTAATAATAATGGGACAGGAATATCAACGAGTTCTTTATATAATCTTTATGAAAACACTATTTCTGAAAACACCATTTCCGGGAATTATGAAGGTGGCGTATTGTGTCATCGTGTAAAAAACTTAACTTTTGAAAACAACGAAATCCTTGAAAACGAAGTGTATGGAGTAGCTATTGCTAGTTCATATGGAATTAATCCAAGTACACACGTAAACAATAATATTATCTCAAAAAACGAAGGTCTCGGATTATATATTAGTTGGGTTGAAAATTTTCATGCAAATAATAACATTATCTCAGATAATTGGGAATATGGTGTTCAGATAGATGGACAAGGACTTGAGTTCATTAACAACACAATAGTATATAACGGTTGGGGAGGGGTGAAATCAGAGGAAGAATATTGCACGGATATAATATCAAACAGTATCATTTGGGGCAATAACGGATCCTATGGCAATATTGGAGGAGATGGTGTGCATACTGTAACCTACTCCTGTATAGAAAATGGATATGCAGGAGAAGGAAATATTGATAGCGACCCGCTATTGGATGAGGACTACCACCTTACCTGGGCATACTTCCCGGATGACGACGAGACCAAATCACCCTGCATCGATGCCGCCAATCCAGAGGATTGGATGACAGATCCCGCCGACCGCGACCCCGACCAGTCGCGGATGGATATGGGCGCGGTTTATTACCACCAGGTTCCGGCCATGTGGTTGCTTAACCCGAATGGTGTACATGCCTCCTATAATTTTGAGAATTGGGAAGTGGGCACGCAGAGTGATTATAAACCTTTCGAAGTGGTTAACCAAACAGCTTGCTTTATTGAGGGGAAGGTATTTATAACCAAAAGGGATAATCCACAATTTTTTATGGAGAACCTCTCAGATACGCTTCTTGATCTTCAGCCTTTCGAAAGCAAAACCATTGGTGTGGCTTTTATACCCACACTCACCGGGACACAGGAAGATACGCTCAATGCCGGTGATACAGCCATGTATCATGATGCATTAAGGATATATGGTAAGGGAGAGGGAACCGGGAATGTGGAAGGATACGTGCGAACCCAATTTGGCGTAGGTGTTCCGGGGGTTACCATTACCGTTAGCGGTGGAAATACTCCAATTACCAAAACCGACACCACAGCAAATAACGGATACTATTATATTGCCGATATTGGCTGGGGCGACTTTACCATAACACCCGAGAAATATGAGGATACCATAGCCCATGTGTTTTACCCGGCGTCTCGTACCGGTACTACGAGCAATCCCACACATCCCACTATTCTAGATGCCGACTTCCAGGACAATTCCTACTTCACTGTTAGCGGCAACATAAGTTACCTCAACACAAGCTGTCCCGTCGAGGGTGTTCACGTTTTGATGGATGATGTAACTGCTGCAATCACGGATTCCGAAGGAATTTTTCACATTGGAGGTGTTGAGATCGGCGTGCATACATTTAAACCTGATACGCTCGGCGGGCACAGGTTTTTACCTGCACAAATCCTGGATACCCTGTTTTCATCCTTCGCCGGAATGCAATTTACCGATTCACTCACCTATAAACTAAGTGGATATGTGGCGGGAGGAGGCATTCCCCTGCCGGATTCACTTGGCGGGGGCTGTAGTGTTCCGCTGGTCGATTCGGTGCAACTGCTTGTTGAATGCCCGAACAGTTGCGGTATTGGTGATACCGCCATCTTTAGTGATACACTTGGCTATTACAGCATCATGCTTGCTCCCGTACATTACGAGATCACGCCTGTCCCGTTTGTTTACAACAACACAGCCATTACTTTCGATACCAAAGAGGTTGATTTAAGTGATAGCGCTGTCACCAGGGATTTTATCTACCACTCTGTTCCGCAAATGACGATATCCGGATTTGATACCCTCCCTGAATTCAACGAGAAGAAAATACTGGAGCAATTTGAAACATATACCATTGCAATTGATATTTACGAGCCCTATGGCGATATCCAGTGCCCCGTTACCAGCGGAACAGTTACGATTACCGACAACCTGAGTGATGTGGGCGGTGAGGTGGATGTTCCGGTATCCGACAGCGGTACCTATTACACCTTTATGGCAGGATATCCCAATATTTTTGAACCCTACACGAAAGTTATCCAGTTTGAATATGAAAACGAATCGGGGAATATTGATACAAATAACGATTCGGTTTATATTACAGGCCAGGTACCCAGGAAAACTGCCTATGCTACCACCATGCCCCAACGGCCGTTGCTGATACTGCGCGACCCGCCGGGTGATGGCAGTTACAGTTACTTGAATAATACGACTTCAACTTCGAGTTCGTATAGCATTGGCACAAACCATGAGGACGACACATCCGGTTTTATCAAGGCATCGCTGTGTTTGAAATGGGAAATGAAGTTTTTGTTTGGTATTAAGCTTAAAATTGAAGAAAAATTTGAATTGGAAGGCGGGATTAAACAATCTGTACGACAAAACTCGATTACGGAAAACCAAAGTACCCTGACGACCTCAACCACCTATAAAACATCCGATGCCGGATTGATTGTCGGTAGGGGAGGTGATTTGTACATGGGTGGTGCCATGAACCTCTTGTACGGAAAAACGGACATTTTGAGCATTGCTGGGGATTCCATTTCTGTTGACCAGGATATTATTTTTGCACCCAATGGATTTGCCACAAAATATATTTATACAGAGTATCACATTATCAACAGGATTATCCCTGATCTGTTACAAATCGAGGATTATGCGTCGGCCCAGGACTGGCAGGACATTTTAGACTACAACCAGTTGCTGAAAGATAATGCAGACCCATATTTGGGCAATCAATCTGTTTCATATGGCGCAACGGCAGAATTTTTTGAAACCATGAGCCAATCAACAACCCATACCGAGGAATTTGAATTGATGATAGACAAATACGTGGCAGCTGAGATAGGCCTCAAGATTAACGGTCTTGGTGTTGGCGAAGGAGCCAGGATATCTTCTTCAATAACCACCGGACAATCGTGGGTTAATGATACCCTAAACTCGACAACAGTAGGATTTAATATTACTGATGATGATCCAGGGGAGGATATTACCTATGATATAAAGACCGATCGGGTATATGGCACACCTGTATTTAAAACGGTAAGTGGGCGCTCATCCTGCCCTTATGAAGATACGGCTACGGTTCCACGGCAGGGTTGCCAGTTGACTATTGATCCAGAGCCGGTATGGGGAGGGGCGAATCAGGATATCGCAACATTTGAGGTAAACCTGATCAATACCAGCCAGACTGAAGAAGACCTGGTGCCTTGTATATTACAGTCATTGAACAATCCCTATGGTGTAAATATTAAACATGAAACATCTCTGTCGTTGGGCAAACAATTTAATCTGGATTATGGATCGAACGTAATTTATATTACTGTCAGAATGCCTGAAGGAGGACAGATATATGACTATGAAGATTTGACCCTGAGATTATCTCCAAAATGTGAAAAAGAGATCGCAGAAGCTCTGGGAGTGGTTCCGAATTTGTCCGACGAGGTAACATTTGATGTGCATTTTCCCCCTCCCTGTTCACGTATATCCATCCAGTCACCCAACAATGGCTGGGTAGTCAACCAGGCCAGCAATAATATTTTACCTGTTACCATTACGGATTATGAACTGATCAATCCCGACTTGCAATCGGTTGGCCTGGAGTATTATTCAGGGGGTTACTGGCTTGAAGCCTTTTCCATTCTCAAAGATTCCATTCAATCACCCATTCTGAATGTTGATCTGGACATGAGTGGTTTTCCGGATGGTGAGTTCAAAATCCGCGCGGTGGTAAAGTGTGATGATGGGGCCGAAGAAAACTACTCTGAAAACCGCACAGGTATCATCGACAGAACACCTCCAATGATTGCAGGAATCCCACAACCGGCTGATGGGATTTTGAATATTGGCGATGAGATTTACTTTACCTTTAACGAAAAGCTGGATGTCTCGTCCCTGACCATCAATTCATGTAAAATCCTGGATGTAGAATCAGGATTGACGGCCGGATCGAATGTTCAGTATTTTGATGCGGATAAAAAAGTTTTGCTGACACTTAACCCGGAGAATATGTACTTCCTGGAAGGCCTCCTCCTGAAATCCCAGATTGCAGGTATTGAAGATCAATATGGCAATGTAATGGCAGATACTGCCACCTGGACTTTCCTGGTGGACCAGGGCCCCTTGCACTGGAGCGAGAACAATTTTGTGTTTACCATTGAAGATGGAGACAGTATAAATTTCAACTCCACCCTGGAGAATGTGTCTTCAAAGGATATTTTCTATTGGATTGATATGCCCGAATGGCTCACTGCAACAGCCGATACCGGGACATTATATGGTTTTGCTGATACCGCAAAAATAAATTTTGTCAGTCAGCCACTTTCGGGCGGTATTTATTACGATACCATTGCTGCAGGTACCCTGGGTTATCCCGAAGAGGAAATTTATATTACGATTCAAACCGCGGGTGGACCTGAGTTGGTTGTAAACCCGGCAAACCAGGATGTTACATGGGCTGAAGGATCCACAACCTTCGACATCACATCCAACACCACCTGGACAATTACCGAAAGTGTGGATTGGATAAGCATTGATCCCATGAGTGGTAGCGGGAATGCCGGGATCACTGTAACTTATGATGAAAACACTTTGGGTCTCATGAGGAGCGGAGAAATTACAGTTACAGCCCCCGGCGGTTTGTTACCTGTAGTAGTTACAATTTCCCAGGACGTAAGGCCATTTCAAATTGTCAGCCTGCCGGCAGGGTGGTCCGGATTATCCAGTTATGTCATGCCCGGGGATGTAACAATCGAAAATGTTTACGGCGACATCCTCGATAAACTTGTGATTGCCATTACGGAAGATGGCATCTTCTACCCGGCCTATAATGTCAACACCATAAGCAACTGGGAGCAGCATTCGGCCTACAAAGTCAAGACAAATACCGCTGTAGACCTCAACATCAAGGGTGGTGTGTTGGAAGGTGAGCGAACCCTGCAACTCGATTATGGCTGGAACCTGATACCTGTGGTATCGGCATGTCCGGCGGATGTGGAGACCCTGTTTGCCCCGGTGGTGAATGATCTCTTTATTGTAAAAGATGTGGCCGGCTACGGGGTTTACTGGCCGGAGATGGGAATCAACAGCCTGGGAACCCTCAATCCGGGTAAAGCCTATTATGTGTTGATGGGCAATGCGGCATCAGTAACTTTTGGAGATTGCAACAAGTCCGCACCATTACGCCATGCAGCCATTCAAAACCTGTCAGGTTTAGTTCCGTGGCCATTATCCCGTCCCACAGGCTCAACCCATTCCTTCGCCATCCTAAGCAGCGCGATTAAAGATTTTGAGGAGGGCAGCATCATTGGTGCATTCGACCAGGCAGGGAATTGTTGGGGAGCGATGATCTGCGGCAATGAAGCAAGTTGCCTGAGTACATTCGGCGACGACACCTACAGTGAACAAAAAGACGGGTTTGTTGCCGGCGAAAAAATGCTGTTCAAGGTTTACTGGCCTTCAATAGGGGATGAATACGAAATCACTGCCGAATATGACCAGTCGCTGCCAAACGCCAATGGTAAATTTGCAGACAACGGGCTGTCGGTTATTACCGGATTTGGATTTGGTGGTGGTACAGACGAACGGCCGTTCGTCTCTACAACACCAAATAAAATCACCATTTATCCCAACCCAACAACGGGCCTGTTCTCGATATGGGGAATGTCCCCGGATGCCGACGTGAAAATATTTGACATGCACGGACAGCAAATTCAAAGTACGATCGGTAAAATTGGAAATGGCATAGAGTTCAACCTGTCGGGCAGGCAAACCGGGGTTT
>JABMQA010000950.1 GCA_013203545.1 Bacteroidota bacterium | reverse complement strand
GAGGTGCAGAGCACCGAAATATTAAAATCAAATGGGTATGTGTTTTTCAGCAGGCCCTAATTATCAATACAAAATTTATTGTTAAAGAAATTTGTCTCAAGAGACAAATTGTTGAATTATAATCCAACTCCCATGCCCACCATAAAACTAAACCAACAACTCCACCGCGTGGAGATCGGTAAATTTGAGATTGAGAACGAGATCGTTTTCAACTATTTCGATAAGCTCCCAAAGGAGGAGCGCGACGAAAAACTGTTTCGGGCGATTTACATCGGCGTGCTGGCGCTGATGGAAGACCGGCTGTCGGCCTTTCTTTCAAAAACCAACAACGAGCTGGGTACTGAACTGGAGAGTCTGAAGATGATCTTCGACATGAAGAAGGAGCTCTTTTTCAAATCAACCCTCAAAGGCACACTGGCAGAGGATGAAATTGCGCAGTTTCTGAATCAGTATTTCGCGGATAAGAAGTTGAAGGACCAGGCGAAGCTCAGCGGGAATACTGTTGGTATGATACCCGGAAACAAAACCGGCGACATCATATGTGAGGTGGATGGTACAGATGACCTGAAAATCGCCATCGAATGTAAATTTGATAAAAGCCTGAAGTTGGGCAATATTTCATCCAAAGATGTTTTCACCCGTAAATCCGACACCGCCTGGAGCCAGTTGATCGAATCCAATGCCAACCGCAATTCAAGGGTCAGCATCATCGTATTTGATATTTCGCTTATAGATAATTCCATTCTTAAAGTGGTTGATAATGTTGGCTTTATCCCTGCCGTTGGTTTTATTGCGGTGATCGATTCGCAGAAGGGCAATTTCAACAACCTGGCCATTGCCTACATGCTGGCCCGCGACATAGCCCTCAATGCCCGCCAGCCCGACATTGATCTGGATGTGCTCTCCCTGCTGATAAACCGCATCATCAAAGACATCGGTGAAATTCAAAAGATCAAAACCCTGGTGGAATCCAACATTAAGACCAACCATGAAATCCTCTTACAACTCGAAAAAAGCATGCTCCTGATGGAGTTTAATAGCCAGTACTTCTCGAAATTTCTAGTTGATGGAACGCTTTCCAAAAAGGATTTGCTGGATTTCTATATGGGTGAGGAGGTGAGGGAGAGGTTTAAATTGATTGAGAAAACGGTTACGGAAATGAATTAAAAGACCGCATAATTCTTCAAATCCTGTTATGAAGAATAATTTTGGCCTCGTTTTTAGAATAAGAATATTCTGTAATTTTGCCATATCAAAAAATATAATATGTAATGACATTTGAAAAAACATACATAGTCCAAAAAGATAATCAATTAATCATCAAATTGCCTGAGCGGTTCAAATCAAGACGAAAAGTGAAAGTTATTGTAGAAGATGTGGATGAAAACAGGGAGGAGAAAATTAATGCACTTAAACAAGCGTCAGAAGACCCACAGTTTCTTTCCGATATTTTTGAAATATCTGCCGATTTTGAACATGCCGACTTTGAATAACAATGAAGGTTTTAAAATGGAGTATATGGAAAGCTGATCTTGATCCTGTTGTTGGATCGGAACAGGGCAAGTCCAGACCAGTTATCATAATTAGTGAAAATGACATCAATGCTTTATTGCAAATTGTCAACATTATTCCTGTTACCTCACGAAAACCTGGCCGAACAGTTTATCCAAACGAGGTTTTATTACCTGCCGGAAAATATGGGATTAATATAGAATCAATCGCATTATGTCATCAAATTCGTACAATTGATAAAAAACGGTTATCAAAAATTTATGGTCAGGTTTCATCCAAAGAATTACAGGGTGAAATAATCGATGCACTTTGTTTTCAATTGGGAATAAATAAATTTTGAAAACCAATGAACTTTCATTACCCCGGAAAAATATTCCATACATCCATCGTTTTATCAGCTAAAACCTTTGTGTAATGCTCACAAACACGCGGTTGTAACTGTTAACTTTCTCAAATGTCCCCTCATAATTCACCGAGCAGAACAGTTTCTTATAAATTTTCCAGGTCAGGTAAAACTCCCCCATGTTTTGTTTCAGCGATGATTCGGTGCTGTAGAATTTGTAATCCACGTACCTGTAACTGATGCCACCGTTTAGCTTACCCGGTATGAGATCGCGTGTAAATCCGAGGCTGTAAATTTTCCCCGAGAGATAGGCGGTTTCCAGAACCGTTACGGATAATGTGGCTGCAACATGAAGTCCCGGCACCTGGCTCATGGTGATGTAGCCGTACAGATTCTTCGAATCCCGGGGGTCATCCTTGCGGTAACGGTAACCGCTTCTTAACCCCACCGAGAGTCTTTTAAGCGGACGGTAGTTTAGTTGCAGCATAAACCCCTGCAAGGTCTCGTCTTCGAGCAGCCTGTCGATAAAACTTTTATAGGTTTCGTAATAGATTACATTTTGACGTGCGCTGTAGGAAACCGACATCGAAAGCTGTTTTATGATCTTGTAT
>JABMQA010000949.1 GCA_013203545.1 Bacteroidota bacterium | reverse complement strand
CCCATAGGTACCATGACAGCAACACTGGCAGGAATGGTGATTTACGTATTTATCATTATAAAGCTGGCCACCTCCGCCGAAGCCGATCTGCTGACCAACGAACAAATGGTGATGAGCAGAATTGCATTGTGGGGGCCAATTGTTATTCCACTGGGGCTGGCGGCATCAACCATCTCTTCAGCATTGGGATCCATCATGGTTGCGCCTCGCACTTTGCAGGCGCTGGCCATGGACAGCTCCTTCCCTGTAAAGTCAATCAACCGCTATTTATCAAAAGGCAAACCCGGCTCCAACGAACCACGCAATGCCTCACTCATCGTAATTGGCATCGCATTTATCTTTGTAGGTATGGGAAGTGTGGATGAAGTTGCTAAGATCATTTCGATGTTTTTCATGGTTACCTATGGCTCGTTAAATCTGATTTCTTTCCTCAACCATTTTGGTGCCGACCCCTCCTACCGCCCTTCATTTAAATCAAAGTGGTATCTGTCGCTGCTGGGATTTTTAATGAGCGTCTGGCTTATGTTTCAGATGAATGCACTCTATGCCTTCGCTGCTATTGTAATGATGGTGTTGTTGTATTTTTATATCAACAACTACCACAAAAACAGGCAGGGACTGGAAGTGCTTTTCAAGGGAGCACTCTTTCAATTGAACAGAAGGTTGCAGGTTTACCTGCAGAAATCAAAGAAGAAAATCACCGCCACCACATGGAGACCATCGGTGGTTTGTGTCTCGAAGGACTCTTTTAAGAGAGATGATGCCTTCAGGTTATTGAACTGGATTTCCTTCAACCATGGATTTGGCACCTATATTCACCTGATTGAAGGGTACTATTCCAAGGTAAAATATGAAGAATCAAAGGAAATTATGGATCATTTGATACGAATTTCTGAAAGAACCCATTCAAACGTTTATCTCGATACCATCATTTCGCCATCCTATACCTCAGCAATAGCACAGATCATACAGCTACCCGGCATTTCAGGAATGGAAAACAACATGGTGCTGTTTGAATTTGACAAGGAAGATCCTTCCAACCTGAGTCAGATCCTCGACAACTTCAATCTCGTAAGAGCAGGGAAGTTTGATATCTGTATCCTTGGCAGTTCGAGACGAAAAGCAGATTTTACCGCTGGTATTCATATTTGGATTCAAAGCACCGATGCCGAAAACTCCAACCTGATGATACTGCTCAGCTTCATCATCCTGGGCCATCCCGACTGGAAAAAACAGGAAATCAAAATTTTTGATATTTGCATGGAAGCCAATGTTGAACAAGTAAGGTCGGGCCTGGTCCAACTGATCAATGAGGGCAGGTTACCAATTATGGAGCAAAACATAAAAATTATTCAGCGGCAGGAGCACATTAGCAGCAAGAGCCTCATCAATGAAAACTCAAAGGATGCCGGCCTCGTAATGTTGGGTTTCCGTTCCGAACATCTTAAAAAACAGGAGAAAGAATTATTTGATGGTTATAATGAAATCGGGAATGTATTGTTTGTAAACTCGTTTAAGGAGAAGGAGATAATATAGGGGATAAAGAGTTTGGAGTTTGGAGTTTGGGAATGTAGAGTTACGAATGCAGAATTACGAAGGAGTTAGAAACCTGGCATCGTTCCGTCAGCAGACGGATCATGCCAGCGTTTATTAGCGGAGATGAATATTTTAAAATGACGATACCGGAATAACCAGTGGAGAAATAAACCTGGCAACCCTACAACAACCCGCCCGACATCGAATAATTCACCGCCTCCGCCGTATTGGTCAGATCAAGTTTTTCGATAATCCGCTGACGGTGGGTATTTACGGTGTTGATACTGATGTACAACCTGTCGGCAATCTGTTTGCTGATGAGTCCGGTGGCCAGCAGGTTCAGGATTTCCTTTTCACGTTTGGTCAATGATTTCAGATCTTTCCTTTTTTCGATAATCGGGAAATGATACAATTCACCCGTTTTAAAATTCTGTTGTAATTTGTAAACGCTTCCTGTAATCTTTTGTCCATATCAATATACTGATTTATCAGTATTGTCTGTAATTTTAAAACCGTGGTACTTTGCACGGCCAAATGCACTAAAATTAAATACATGAACAGGATAATCATTGTTTTGATCTTCACAGTGGGATTAACCACTACAGGGCTACAATCCCAGGAACTTACCCAAACCATCAAAGGCAGGGTCCTGGATTCCGAATCAGGTGTATCACTACCCGGAGCAACCGTTATTATTCCCGGAACCGAACCACTCATCGGAACCGTAACCAATATCGACGGCTATTACCGTATCGAAAATGTTCTGGTTGGAAGGTACGATCTTCAGGTAAGCTTCATTGGTTACGAATCCTTTTTTATCAGGGAACTGATTGTGGGATCGGCCAAGGAAGTCATCCTTAACATAGGTTTGAAAGAATCTGTGGCGGAAATGGAGGTTGTGGAGATCAGGGCCAGTCAGGACAAAGACAAAGCCCTCAATCCGATGGCCATTATCAGCGCCCGGCAACTGAGTGTTGAGGAGGCCCGAAGATACGCCGGCGGTGTGGATGACCTGGCACAATTGGCTACTTCATTTGCAGGCGTGGCAGGTAACCTGAGCAGCAATGCCATCGCTGTGCGTGGAAATGCGTCCAAAGGTTTGCTGTGGCAGATGGAAGGTGTACAAATTTCCAACCCCAGTCACTATGCCAATGTTACCTCTTTTGGAGGCGGTGCATTTACAGCGTTGAGCGCTCAACTACTGGCCAATTCCGATTTTTATACAGGCGCGT
>JABMQA010000948.1 GCA_013203545.1 Bacteroidota bacterium | reverse complement strand
TCATTCGGTTGCCACGAAAATGCAAACGGATAATCAATGGTCTCACCAAGGAGGTTGGATGTTTCATAAAACGCAATATTTGTAACGTTACTTATGGCAGGCGTGGCAGGTTCCAATGTGGCGATTAATTCTCCGGGGCCGCCGTTGCCGTTTTGAATATTGTCATTTTTTTCGTTGCCAAACCAGAGAATTGGCACCGGGCCACCCGTAAATTTTATTTCACTGATTCCCATTTCAAAAAAGGGGGCATTGGCACTGTAAGGGAATTCGATATAGGCAATGTTTGTAAAATCGATGGTGGCATCGAAATCTTCAAGAGGAATGGTGATTTTGACCCAGCCATCAGTTGCACCACCGGCCACATCAACATAGGGCGCTACATTAAGGCTTCCCTGTGCCTGTGGCCTGAACCTGATTTTGGACCAATTAACTGTGCCGGAAAAGTCCTGTAAAGTGATTTCAACCTTGTCGTTTCCGGCACCAATCACGTTAATCTTTGGGCTGTATAAACTGGTCGGGTTGTTGCCGATCTTTAATTTTCTGTAGCCTGTTTGATTGCTGATCACTTTCAGGTGGATGGGTTGCCCGGGGATTACACCATCAACTTCTGCCAGCATGTTTATCGGTGCCGGTAAAGTAAATTCTTCATTTTCGGCGGGTTGTACGAGTTGTATGTTTTGACTGTATGTAGTTAATGAAGACAGCGCAAAAAATAAGGTCAGATTTAGAAAAGTAGCTATTCTTTTTTTCATAATATATGGATTTAAGTACAGTTCTACATTCCCTGTTTGGGCGTTTGAAACGCAGGATTATATTTTCAACCCCCGAAAATAACAAAAGTAATTGAATAAATTCGGCGTGTTTAAAACTTTATTTTGTCTGTTTGATTGATTTTGAAACAATCGAATTGACAGATTGTTTATAAATTTGGCAGCGATTAATCAATTTTACCTGCAATAGCAATTATTTCATCGAATGAAACAATTTTCAAATGATCGGTTTGGCGATATAGTTTTTTTGCGAATCCAATGAATGAATGGCTCACGGTATATCGCAAAAATGAAGGGTTGAGGTTTTTTTCACAAATGCGAATTCTATCAAGTGCATCAGCATCTTTAAGCAGGGCAACCGTTTTATACGCAGGGTGGTCTTTTTGTACCTCTTCGGGCAGGGAATGATTGGTTACTGCCAGTTCGATTGTCTTCAAATCTTTTTTGGTGAGACCATAGTTAAGAAACATTGTCTGGAAAAGGGGAAGCTTTTCTTTTGCTGAATTTAGACCATGGATTGAACAAAAACCATCATGCAGCCTCGACATATCATGAATAAATGCCGCACACAATGCAACTTTTGTTTCATGTATCAGGCCTTTATTTCTTCCAATATTCAATACGTGATACATTACGCGGTATGTGTGATTTATTCCATGCCGATGGCTAAGATGATTAAAATATTTTTCCTGCAATATAAATTCAGAATAATTAAATGTGTTCATGACCGGCATTGTTATTAATCGGAAACGCCCAACGGCAATGGCTATTTTAATTCGCCTGACTAATCCATTTTTTTTACATACAACCCAATAATAATGATGAATACTATAGCTATTGCGATGTTAATTATGTCGTAGGACCTGAAGATAAAAACAAGCACGATCAGCATAACTACCTGGGCAGAAGCATAATAATAAAACCCCCTTTTTTTCATTCGCCAAAGCAGGGTCAAACCCCTGAATGAGATACCAAACAGCAGCACGCCAGTAAAGTTGACCATAAAAGCTGTGGTGATGGAGATGTGTATTTGAGGGTAATATTGAAGTAATGTTTTTTGTACAATCCCAGGATAAAAAAGGCCAAGCAATAAAAGGATAAGCAAAAGGCCGTTAAAGACAAACGAAAAAATCAGCAGTAAGGATAATCCGAAAGGTAAGGCCGGGCGTCCTTTTTTTTCGATTTTTATATCATCAGTAGGTATATTCATTTTTGGGGGGGTAGCGTTTAGTTTAGAATTTTATAAAAGGTGGTGTACAGACCGATAAACAGTGCGGTTATTAATCCATCAACAATCGGAATGGGATATCCCTGAATGTACACAAATGGTAAAATCAATAGCATGATCTGGGAACCTGCATAGAAATGAAATCCAACCTTTTTCATTCGCCAGATTAAATTTATGCCCACAAATGAAAAAAGGTATAAAACAGACCCGGTTAGGTAGAAGTTTTTTCCGGCAGTTGAAAACATTCCCATCCCCGGAAAATTTTCCCCAATCTGGATTAACATCGGAATAATTTCTTCATATGAACTATAAATCGTAAAAAAAGTTATGCCGCTGATTCCACTCCCAATGAAACTTAAAATGCACAGTACAATAAGCAATTGTGGCCGTTGCAATCGCTGTCTCTGCTTTGAATTTTGTTCATTATTGTTCATTATATGTTGGTTTTAGGGTACTTCTGAAGATAAAGTGTGCGCCTTTCCACCAAGTCATTGATTTCATGGGCCATATGTTTATTTACCTCCATCGCCATGGGATAAATATATTTCATCGACTGATCGAGGTAACTGGCCATTTTTTCCTTAATAATTATATCCAGATGCAGATCAGTCAGGTTACTTATCCGGTCGGCAACCTTGATGATCTTTGCCTTTTCAGATCCATGATGAAGTATTTTTTCAAGATAGGCAATCTTGGCTTCCCCGGGTTGACGTGTGACTTCCAGTACAAGCTTAAATACTTCATCCCCATGCCTATCCAGTACCCGAATTTCTTCGGGGTTGGTTCCCGGAACGTCCTCAAACAGGTCATGGATAAGCGATGCCTTGAGCATAATGTGGTCGGTATAATGGTAATCGATTAAAATGCTAAAAGTTGCCATCATATGCCTGAATTGATTTCCACCAACCTTTCTGGAAACCCCGATAAGCGCTGTTGCTTTTTGGATGTATGGTGCAACAACAAGTCGGATAAGTTCATCACGTTCTCGATTTTTCATTTTTTGCTCATGTTCAAGTTGATTAACGTTTTTTTTAGCCAGCTAAATTATAAATTTATCAACAAAGCGTTTTTTGAAAAGAATATATAAAACGGTATTTTTTTTGCACTGTCTTTGCGCATTAAATTAATGAGTTAAATTTACGCATTAAAACAGCGACTATCGAGCGATTTTACATAAAGTTGATAATGAATAAATACACGGTATATTCTCTCTTTTCGAGTGGGCATAGCGGTTGTAGAAAATCTACAGCGTGCCGTGGCATTATTTTGTCGCTTGTGATACTGGTTATTTATTTGCTTCCCACCATTCCACTATCGGGACAGGACTACCGTGTACGGCATTATGCTCAGGAAATCGGCCTGGAAAACGAAATGGTTAAATCCGTCGCCATCGATTCGTTGGGCTTTCTTTGGATCGGTACAAGTGGGGGCCTTTTCAGGTACAATGGAAACGATTTTGTTGATTACACCAAATCCTTTGAATCTCAGTCGGTGACGTCGGTTCTATGTAAACGG
>JABMQA010000947.1 GCA_013203545.1 Bacteroidota bacterium | reverse complement strand
TTTGGGAGTGCAAAGATATAATTTGTTTCTTTGCAAACAAATATTTTAAGAAAAAAAATTATGGGCCATCAGGCAGGTTTTGTGAATATCGTTGGAAATCCGAATGTTGGGAAATCAACTTTGATGAATGCCCTGGTGGGTGAACGGCTGTCGATCATGACATCCAAATCCCAGACTACAAGACAGCGGATTCTTGGTATTTTGAACAATACGGATTATCAGATCGTTTTTTCTGATACCCCGGGGATTGTGAGACCCGCATACAAACTCCATGAGAGTATGCTTGAGGAGATCCGGCTGGCGCTCATTGATGCGGATATTATCATGTATGTGGTTGAGTTTGGGGAATCGGAAATGAACCCGATGGTTGGAGATTTCCTGAAGGAGTCGGAAATTCCGCTGATGATTGTGATCAACAAAATCGATCTGGGAGATCAGGAAAAGGTGACCGGTGAAATTGAAGCATGGAAACAAAAGTTCCCCGGAGCCGAGGTAATTCCCGTATCAGCACTGCATAAATTTAATATACAAACCATACTCAATTGGATTACGGATCATTTGCCCGAACATCCGGCTTACTATGATAAGGAGGATTTAAGCGACCGGAATGTACGGTTTTTTGTTGCTGAAATGATCAGGGAGCACATCCTGATACAGTATCGAAAGGAAATTCCCTATTCCGTGGAAGTTATAGTGGATACATATGAGGAGTCTGAAAAGATTGATAAAATTCATGCATTGATTTTTGTGACCCGCGAATCACAGCGGAAAATCCTCATTGGAAAAAATGGAAACGCCATTAAAAACCTGGGAATTTCTGCACGGCTTGAGATGGAAAAGTTTCTCCAAAAGAAGGTTTTCCTGGAAATGAGTGTAAAGGTTGAAAAGGATTGGAGGGATAGCAAGTTGGCGCTGGGCAGGTTTGGGTACCAGATGGGGGAAGATTGAAGAATGTTGAATGTAGAATGAAGAATGCAGGAATGGAAGAATGGAAGGTTGGAAAAGATGAATGTTTGACTTTGAATTAAGTACACGATTTGAAACCTGACAGAGTTCGACGAAGGAGAACCTGTCAGAGTTGATTATAAAGGAATAGAATGCTGGATAGTGGAATAGTGGAAAAATGGAACGAAAGACCGAAAGAACGTCAACCTGGTAGCGTCCGATTCCGATTGCTATCGGGAGAGGTCCTGCCAGCGTTGGATAGCGGAGATAGATTGATCAGATTGACATAAAGAATTTTTAATAAGCATATTTGAAAGGATAAAATAAAATGGCAAATATATTGGCAATTGTCGGACGGCCGAATGTAGGTAAATCAACCCTGTTCAACCGGTTAATTGGACAAAGGCAAGCTATAGTGGAGGAAACCAGTGGCGTAACACGCGACCGGCATTATGGCAAATGCGACTGGAATGGTATCGAATTTTCAGTTATCGATACAGGGGGTTATGTTGTTGGTTCCGATGATGTTTTTGAGGATGAGATCCGTAAACAGGTTGATTTCGCTATTGACGAATCCGATGTGATCCTACTGCTGGTAGATGCCAGGGTTGGGCTTTCACCGCTGGATCAGGATGTGGCAGAAATTCTACGTAAATCCAAAAAAAAGGTGTTGCTTGCAGCTAACAAGGTTGATACCTCCAAACAGGCGTATGATCATACCGAATTCTACAGCCTGGGGCTGGGGAATATTTATCCGCTGTCGGCAATGAATGGCGGCGGTACCGGCGAGCTGCTTGACGAGGTAACTACCTATTTTGAAGAAAGGGAGGTGGATGATGAAGGAGATTTGCCCAAATATGCAGTTGTTGGCAGGCCCAATGTGGGTAAATCTTCGTTGATCAATGCGTTGCTTGGATCTGATAGAAATATAGTGACGAATGTCCCGGGCACAACCAGGGATACCATCAATACCCGATATACCAGCTTTGGATTTGATTTCCTCCTGGTGGATACCGCCGGTGTGCGGAAAAAGGGGAAAGTGTACGAAAACATTGAGTTTTATTCGGTGATGCGCTCCATCAGGGCAATCGAAAATTCTAATGTCTGCCTGCTGCTTGTTGATGCAACGCAGGGTTTCGAAGGTCAGGATCTAAACATCCTGCACCTGATCGAAAAAAACAGGAAAGCTGTGGTGGTTGTTGTAAATAAGTGGGATCTGGTAGAGAAGGAATCCAATACACATGTGGAGTTTGAAAATGAGATCAAGAAAAAAACGGCCCCCTTTACCGATTATCGGATTGTATTTACCTCGGTGATTAGCAAGCAAAGAATCTTTAAAGCGTTAGAGTTTGCAAATGAGGCTTTTAAAAACCAGAGTAGAAAAATTACAACTTCTGTGCTTAACAATATGCTGCTGCCGATTATCGAAAAAACCCCACCTCCAATGATTAAAGGGAAGCGTATCAAGGTAAAATACGTTACCCAGCTTCCCACCAAATTTCCGGCATTTGCATTTTATTGTAATTTGCCACAGTACATCAAGGAACCGTACAAGCGCTTTATTGAAAACAAACTGCGCGAGAGTTTTGATTTTACGGGAGTGCAGGTACAGATCTATTTCAGGAAGAAATAAGGCCATGAAACCGGAATCGGTAAGAATTGATAAATGGTTGTGGTCGGTCCGGGTCTATAAGACCAGGAGTTTGGCCTCGGCAGCATGCCGGTCGGGTAAGGTAAAGATTGATGATATAGAGGTAAAGCCATCACGGGAAGTCAAACTTGGTGATATTGTGGTTGTGACCATAAATCCCCAGTTTAAACGGACATTAAAAGTCCTGAAATTGCTTGATAACCGTGTATCTGCCAAATTGGTCCCGGACTATGCAGTGGAATTAACCCCGCAGGAGGAGTATGATAAACACAAACTGCACAACGAATTGAACTGGGAACGTCGCGACAGGGGAGTAGGACGGCCAACCAAGAAGCAACGGCGGGATATTGATTCGCTGAAGGATGGGGAGTAGAGTTTGGAGTTTGGAGTTTGGAGTTTAGAGT
>JABMQA010000946.1 GCA_013203545.1 Bacteroidota bacterium | reverse complement strand
GATCCTCATGATTCTCATGATTTACGCTGTTCAAATCATAACCTATCATAATGATCATGACAATCTGCGTTCTATCAAAACATTGGAACGCTGATCTTTATGATTTTCATGATTCACGCTGTTCAAATCATAACCTATCATAATGATCATGACAATCTGCGTTCTATCAAAACCATGGAACGCTGATCTTTATGATTCTCATGATTTACGCGGATCAAATCATAACCTATCATAACGATCATGATAATCTGCGTTCTATCAAACCAAAATCGAACACAAACAGAAACTTACCGCAACATCACCTTCAATAGGTTTATCACCCCCATGCTTCAATATCCTTTAGAATAACAACTTACCAAAAGTGGCACAAAAGTAGATCGACGGCCAGACAAAGTAATTGGAAAGAAATTGTAAGATGATAAGGTTGTTATAAAAAGAAGCTTGTGTCGTCTGGATTAAATCATCATAAAAAAAAGACATGCTAAAAAATTATTTTAAGACTGCCATTCGTAATCTGATCCGCAACAAGCTTTTCTCCTTCATAAACATTCTTGGTCTGGCTATTGGCTTAGCGGCCAGTATATTGATGCTATTGTACGTATCTCATGAATTGAATTACGACAAATTCCACAAGGATTATGGGCGCATTTACCGTATTGCTGTTGAAGGGCAGATGTCGGGTGATTTCTTTGATGTGGCGGTAACACCCGCTCCGTTGGCCCCTTTTTTAAAATGGAGCTTCCCGGAGGTGGAATCTACTGTAAGGATGGATAATGTGAACCAGCAAAGTTTGTTCACATCGGGTGACAACAGGTTTTATGAAACCGATGTTTTGTTTGCCGATTCGGCATTTTTTAGCATTTTCGACTTTAATCCAATTGTTGGTGATCTTCAGCATGCACTTGATGAGCCGTTTTCGATCGTACTTACCAATTCCGTAGCCGGGAAGTACTTTGGTAAAGAAAACCCTGTTGGTAAGGTTTTAAAAATTAACGATGAACATCAATTTAAGGTTACCGCAGTTTTGGAAGATGTGCCAACAAATTCACACCTAAAATTTCGAATTCTTTTGTCCTGGTCCTCACGGGAAGCCATGGGGCCACAATACCATGATGATTGGGGGTCACTTGGGTTTTACTCCTACGTAAAACTTGCTAACAATGCTGACCCGGATCAATTTGAAGAAAAAATCAGGAATGTCATTATGGAAAACATTATCATAAGTTCCGGTGAGGATGCCTCTGTTTTTGAAAATATAAGCCTGGAGTTCAACTCCTATCTGCAACCACTTACTTCCATTCATCTCCATTCGAACCTTATGGCAGAACTATCGCCCAACAGCGACATATCGTATGTTTACTCATTTTCAGCAATTGCTCTATTCATCCTGTTGATTGCATGTATAAATTTCATGAACCTTACAACTGCACGATCGTCAAAACGGGCCAGGGAGGTGGGCATCAGAAAGGTATTGGGAAGTTATAAATTGCAATTGATCCAGCAGTTTTTGGGTGAAGCTGTTATTATTAGTTTTTCAGGATTGATATTTGCCATTCTGTTAGTTCAGCTTGCCTTGCCGGTGTTTAATAATGTTCTGGGTGGAAACCTGGATAGCAGCCTGGTTTTTAATCCCGGAATGTTTGTGATTTACTTCCTGATCGCGCTGGTGGTAGGCCTGGTAGCAGGAAGTTATCCGGCATTTTATCTTTCATCCTTCCAACCCATAAAAGTTTTGAAAGGAAGTTTAGCATCCGGCAATAAAAACCCGGTATTGAGAAATATCCTGGTGGTAATCCAGTTTTCCATTTCCATTTTCCTGATCATTGGTACCGGAATTATTTATAACCAGTTGACCTTCGTAAAAAACAAACGGCTTGGTTTCGACAAGGAACATATAATGGTTGTACAACTACGTAACGACAAAACCAGGGACAGGTTCCAGGTATTGGAAAATGAGCTATATAACCTACCGGCTGTTAAAAATGTAACATCTTCTTTTTCAACACCAGGTGTAGGTTCCGATGGATCTGCCTATTTCCCTGAAGGGATGGGCCAAACGGATCCCTGGCTGATATTTAACAATGGTGTAAATTATGGTTACATCGAAACAATGGGAATGGAAATGCTATATGGCAGAAATTTCGCCAAAGAACATGCAACAGATACTGCAGCCATTATTATCAACGAAACATTGCTGAAAAAGTTAGGTTGGGGAAACGATGCCATCGGTAAAAAAATGAAGGCAGGCGACCCTACCGAAGGCGCCGATCTTCATGTGATTGGCGTGGTTAAAGATTTCCATTACCAATCCCTTCATGATAAAATAGAGCCCTACATGTTATACCTAAGAACTTCGGATATGCGGTCGTTAAGCATAAAAGTAAATCCGGGAAACCTGGCGCAAAATATCGAACAGATCGGTGATAAATGGAATCAGCTTGTACCTGAACTCCCGTTTGAATACAAATTTTTAGATGAAACTTTTGATGAGCTCTATCAAACCGATGAAAACCTGGCAAACCTCTTTATCTATTTTTCGTTGATAGCCATTTTTATTGCATGCCTTGGTTTGATTGGACTGGCAACTTTTACTGCCGAGCAAAAACGTAAAGAAATCGGTATCAGGAAAACATTCGGAGCTTCCTCAGGACATGTTTCGTTCAGGTTAACGATGGAGTTTTCAAAATGGATCGTGTTATCCAACATTATCGCCTGGCCCCTGGCATTTTATTTCCTTGATAAATGGCTTCAATCCTTCGCATTCAGGATTGATCTGATCGACACGTGGTATATATTTGTTCTTTCTGCCGTACTATCACTTTTGCTGGCAGTACTTACCATAGTCCACCAGACGTTGAAAGCTGCAAATGCCAATCCGGTGGAAGCGTTGAAGTTTGAATAAATAAATCGTTTTAAATCGACTATTTCGCCACCGAACGAATACGCACAAGGTATGTACACTTCTGAACACTTAAAATGTAATATTGCCAAAATATCCACCTCAAATCATTGAATAAAAATAATTTACACAGCTTGGCATAATAAGTGATTTGTGCAGCAAGTTATTAAAAAGCGTAAACCTGTGAAAAATCTCTGCTTATGATCAAACTGCAAAATATCCACAAATCCTACATAACAGGAACAAACAAGTTACATGTATTAAAAGGTATTGACCTGGATGTGGAAAAGGGCGAAATGGTTTCCATCATGGGGTCATCCGGTTCGGGCAAATCAACTTTACTCAATGTAATAGGATTACTGGACAACAATGACGAAGGTAGTTACTGGCTGAGCGGCATTGAAATGAAAAACCTCAGCGAGACCAAAGCCGCACATTATCGCAACCGATACATTGGCTTTGTTTTCCAGTCGTTCAACCTGGTGTCGTTTAAGAATGCCATGGAAAATGTTGCATTGCCACTCTATTACCAGAAAGTTAGCCGTAAGAAAAGAAACATGAAAGCCATGGAATACCTTGACAGGATGGGCTTACGTGAATGGGCCACACACCTGCCCAATGAGCTTTCTGGCGGTCAGAAACAGCGGATTGCAATTGCCAGGGCCCTGGTTGCACAACCCAAGGTAATTCTTGCCGATGAGCCAACCGGAGCACTCGATTCGCAAACTTCATCCGAAGTGATGGATATCCTGAAAGAGATCAACGACACCGGAATAACCATTCTGATCGTAACCCACGAAAACGATATCGCACATCGCACCAACCGAATCATTCGCCTGAAAGACGGTATCATCGAATCAAACGTTAAAAACGGTAAAAAACATCATTACTCTGAAACTTCAATGGCCAGTTAGTCTATGTTCGATATTGATAAATGGCAGGAAATATTCAGCACCATTAAAAAGAACAAACTCCGAACCTTTTTAACCGGGTTCAGTGTGGCATGGGGCATCTTCATGCTGATCATTCTTCTCGGTTCGGGATATGGACTCGAAAATGGCGTGAAGCGTGAATTTGAAGGCGATGCGGTAAACTATATTTCAATCAACAGCGGCATAACCAGCATGCCCTATAAAGGCATGAAACCCGGTAGGTTCATCAGGTTTGAAAATGCTGACCGGGAAAAAATGGAGCTCATCGACAAAGTAGATATGGCCTCTTCAAGGACATATGTTTTTGACGGACAAAATATTTCCTACGGAGCAGAGTATGGTGCCTTTGATATTTTTGCGGTTACCCCGGATTATAAATTTGTAGAGTCACTTACCCTATCAAACGGCAGGTACATCAACGATTATGATATCGACAACTACCGGAAGGTTGTATCGATGGGCAAGGTGGTGAAAGAGGCACTGTTCAAGGAAAAAGACCCGGTTGGGGAGTACGTCAAAATCAATGGGGTACCTTTTAAAGTTGTGGGGCATTTTGATGATCCGGGGGGCGACAGGGACCTATCCAGGGTTTACATTCCTGTAACAACCGCACAACGGGTTTTCAACATGGGAAATACCATCAGAAATGTTTGTCTGATCCTTGACAATACCGACATTGGCGAAAGCATGGAGGTGCTGGATGAAGCAAAAGAAATACTGGCAGCCAAATACAAATTCGACCCCAGGGACCCACGG
>JABMQA010000945.1 GCA_013203545.1 Bacteroidota bacterium | reverse complement strand
GAGGGAGGACTGGGGAATGAGGACTGAGGACTGTGGACTGTGGAGTGGGGAATGTGGAATGTGGACTGTGGACTGTGGACTGTGGACTGAGGACTGAGGACTGCCGACTGAAGGCTTAGAACAAAACAAATCATAAATTAGAATTTAACACTGAATAGCGCATGATAATCATATTTCTTCTGGCCTTTCTGGGCATCCTGGTCGGGGCAAGCATTTATCTTTCACAACGTTTTGCCTGGTATTTTGAAACTGCCGGCACCTGGCCTTTTTATATCATATTTGCTGGTATCACCATTTTTATGATAGTGGGTGTAATGGGGCTGACAAATTCCACCCGAACAGCCGGACACGATCGCTCGGTTAGCCCCCATTCCTCGCCCGATGGGCCAACTATTCAAAAAACACTGGGCAACATGAACATCTGGAAGGATCAGCCGGGCATACTCCTGCATCACAGCCCTGATGGAATTAAATATGCCAGCAAGGCCGGGATAGACCTCTACCTGGCCGGGCATACCCATGCAGGGCAACTATGGCCGGCAACCCATATGGCCAAAATAATGTTTGAATTCAACAAAGGCCTGCACAATTTTGAAGGCACACAATTGTATATGAGCCAGGGAACCGGTACCTTTGGGCCACCCATGCGCGTGGGGACCGATAATGAATTAACCATTTTACATATCAAACCCGAATAACATGAACAAAAAAGTCATCATCACAGGAGCCACAGGAATGGTTGGAAAGGGTATTTTACTGGAATGCCTTGACCACAGAGACATCAGTGAAGTATTGATCATCGTTAGAAATCCAATAAACATGGATCATCCTAAACTCAAAGAATTGATCCAAAAAGATTTTTCTGATTTTTCCAAAGTTAAAGATCAGCTCAAAGGTTATGATGCCTGCTTTTACAGTCTGGGCATCAGTGCGGCCGGATTAAATGAACAGCAGTACAAAAGGATAAGCTATGATTTTACCATGGCGCTGGCAAAAACGCTATTTGAAATCAATCCGGAAATGACCTTCAACTACGTTTCGGGTCAGGGGACTGACTCATCGGAGAAAGGAAGAATGATGTGGGCACGGGTAAAAGGGAAAACGGAAAACGACTTACTAAAATTAGGATTTAAGCAGGCCTACATGTTCCGACCGGGAGTCATCATCCCTCTGAGGGGCATTAAATCCAGGACCAAAAGCTACCAATTTATGTACAATTATTTCATGTGGCTGGTTATAATCATCAAAGCCGTTGCACCCAATTCAGTTGTGAACACCACCCAGATCGGAATGGCTATGATCCATTCGACGTTTAAGGGCTACGACAAAAAGGTGCTGAAACCAGTGGATATTATTTCCTTTTCGAAATGAGGTATAAATTTTCTATATTTCAGGATCAGGTAATTTTGAGGTGCATAAATATCAATTATTAATGAAACGAAAAATAAGAATGACATTCAGTATTATTGCAATTGTTCTTGCTACCATTGTTCTCGCAACTACTTTATTTTTGAATTCTTCCCCTCAATTCGGAGCATCCAAAAAAGCCATACAAACAGCTGTAGTGATGGCTTCTCCAAATTATAAAAATGGTAAATTTAAAAACCTGGAAGAAACAGCAATGATGACAGGCTTTAAAATGAATACCATACCTGAATATTTTAAAAATGGAGATAAGGCCCCTGATTTTCTCATTCCGGTCGAAAAAATACTGGCCGGTCAATTCAGTCAGCTAAACGATTCGCTCACACGGATTACATGGTTTGGCCATTCAACCATTTTAATCGAAATGGCGGGTAAAGCTGTTTTTATCGATCCCATGCTGGGAAATGTTCCTTCGCCTGTTTCCTGGGCAGGATCCGGCCGGTTTAATCCTGAATTACCCATTGATATTGATTCCCTGCCTTTTATTGATGTGGTTTTAATTTCTCATGATCACTACGATCATCTGGATTATGGAAGTATTCTGAAGCTAAAGGATAGAGTGGGGATGTTTTATGCCCCGCTTGGAGTTGGTGCCCATTTACGTTCCTGGGGTGTGGATGCCAATAAAATTATTGAGATGGACTGGTGGGAAAGTGAGACTTTTGATGGGATAACTTTTGTATCTCCGCCGGCCCGTCATTTTTCCGGAAGGGGATTGTTTGACAGGAATTCTACGCTTTGGTGCTCCTGGGTGATTCAATCTGATCATGCAAACATCTTTTTCAGCGGTGACGGAGGTTATGGAAATCATTTCAAGGAGATCGGTGACAGATTTGGCCCTTTTGATTTTACGATGATGGAATGTGGGCAATATAATGAGCAATGGCTGCAAATTCACCTTTTGCCAGATGAAGTACCCCAGGCACTGTCGGATTTAAAAAGTCAGGTTTTCATGCCTGTTCATTGGGGCGCTTTCAAACTGTCATTGCATAGCTGGACTGATCCCATTGATAGGTTACAGAATACCATAAGCGGGACTGGTTTAAAAATGGCTATCCCAAAAATTGGAGAAGGTTTTATTATGGGTCAGGATATTCCAAAAGATAAATGGTGGATTAAAACGACATTCCACCCGCAATAGAAGTAAAAATTGGAGAGTTGATGTAAATATATCTGGCGGCTTTGAGTTTTTTAAAGCCTCAATAGGTGGATAAGGGATGAATTACTCACTTTGCTCCTTAAAAAGGTTCCCTGTTACTCGTCAGTAATTGGCGGATCACTTTGTGACAGCGAAAGAAAAATAATTAATCCATCATGATACTCCGCTGCTTTCGTCGGGGAGACCTATTTTTGCCCGTATGAAAAATAAAAACATCGTATTTATTGCAAAAAGCCTGGATGGCTACATCGCCGATAAAAACGGCGGATTGGACTGGCTAAATACCATCCCCAATCCTGACAAAACAGATATGGGTTATAACAGGTTCATCAACAGAATTGATGCCATTGTGATGGGGCGGCTTACCTTTGATATCGTGTGCAGTTTTGATTGCGAATGGCCCTATACCAAACCCGTTTTTGTGATGAGTAACACCCTCGAAACCGTTCCTGTAGAGTATAGCGGCAAGGTGTTCCTGGTAAAAGGCACACTTGAGGGGATATTAAAAGACATCCACAGCCAGGGATTCTCACAGCTTTACATTGATGGTGGCCTGGTGGTACATGGTTTTTTGAAAGAGGATCTGATTGATGAGTTGATCATAACTACCTTCCCCGTTCTTCTGGGTGGAGGTATACCACTTTTTGGTGAGCTTCCACGGCAACTGGAATTTGAACATGTGGAGTCGACGTTGTTTTTGAATGCCATTGCGCAGGATAGCTACCTACGCAAAAGGTAATTTTGGCCGGAGGTGGAAATAATTTTGAAAAGAGCCCTGCAAAGGGACTGCGGGTTTTCGCTAATTCCGAAGTAGGTTGATGTAGTTTGGAGTTACATCATGAACCAGGAAACGCATCACAGGAAAAAATCATTTCAGGATGAATACAGGATGTTTCTCAAAGAATTTGATATCGATTTCGATGAGCGGTATGTATGGGATTAACACAGTTACCACGCACCTTTGGCGCTCGTCAAATTGCTGGCGGCAATTTGCATAGCTCAGTGGGCTATGTTGTGGGACTTTGCACCGTTGGCGCAGGCTGTATTAACATTTTTGTAAAACCGGAATAGACCTGGTGGAATACAGGAATATGATATGATCCATTTGCTTAGAATCCATCGTCTGTTTTGTTGTGGAGTCTAGCACCAACGGCGTGTTGTTATTTTGCCTTGCCCGATTGGGCAAGGCTAAAGAGATTAGTGTTGGATTAAAAAGCTCCAGGAGCGATGTCAAAATGCCATATCTAATTTTGCACCGATTAGACACATTTTTGGTAATGTAAATGTTGATTATTAAAAACCGCTTGTTTCAATATCGTGAATTAGGCAATTTTCATTATATTGTCAAAAAATTAATATTATGCCTCAATCATTAGTAAAAAATTTCATTCACATCACATTCAGAACGAAGAATCGTCACCCACTGATCCAAAATTCAATCAAAGAAGAGTTATTCAGTTACCTGGGTGGAACCTGTTAGGAACTGGAATCTCAACCCATCATTGTTGGTGGATTTACTGATCACGTTCACTTGCATGTGAATTTGTCAAGAAAAATGGCCCTGATGGATTTAATCGAAAAGGTTAAATCACATTCCTCTAAATGGATTAAGACCAAAGGCCATGAATTCAGTAACTTCTACTGGCAACGGGGTTATGGTGGGTTTTCAGTAAATCCAATGCAAGTTGATGTGGTTGAGAATTATATCATGAACCAGGAAAGTCATCACAGGAAAAGATCGTTTCAGGATGAATACAGGATGTTTCTCAAAGAAAATGATATTGATTACGATGAGCGATATGTATGGGATTAACACAGTTACCACGCACCTTTGGCGCTCATGGCCCTGCGGGCTATGTTATGGGACTTTGCGCCGTTGGGGCAAGCTGTATGACTTTTGTATAACCGGAATAAAACCGGTGGAGTACAGGAAAATGACATGATCCATTTGCTTAGAATCCATCGTCTGTTTAGTTGTGGAGTCAAGCACCAACGGTGCGTTGTCATTTAGCCTTGTCCATTTGGGCAAGGCTAAAAAGATTTGTATTGGATTAAATAGCTCCAACGGAGCGATGTCAAATTGCCGCATCAACATCGCATCGAAAAGACATGTTATTGATCATCTAAAAATACCCTACAAATCAGGCAGGTTTTTCCTTTTCATGTTATTTGCCCTGTACCCTTTATAACCCCCATAAATCCCACCAAGTCCCATCAAAATCAGCAAACCACTTCCGATGGGTGCTCCGCCCCCGGGTACGTTACCGGTAGCGCCATGACCGGGTGGTGGCGGCGGCGGCGGGTCCTGGCTGCGAACGGTGACCGGGAGTAAAAGGCAGGTGATTATAATTGTTGTTGCAATGTGCTTTTTAGAATTTTTCATAGACATCTGTGTAGTGTTATTATGTTATTGCTCAAAGATTACTGATGTTGATATTCTTACCAGATAGTGGTATCAGCTGTTGGTCCTATTTTATAAATATTTTCCTGTTTATGCTTGATGAATCACCCGAAATATTAACAATGTAGCAACCTTTAATCATATTCATCTCAAACACCTGCCTGCTGTCTCCATTCAGCTGTGTGCTTAGCATTTCCTGTCCAAGCAGGTTGATAATACGCACCTCTCCTGAAAGCTTATCAGGATTAAGTATGGTAATTAAATTGTTTGTTGACCATATCTGGAGATTAACTTCCTCTGAACTGATCTCCCCGGTACCAAATGGTGTCAGGGTAAAGTGGAGTATAAACCTTTCAGCGTGGCTACCTTCTTCGTTTATCATACAGGCATAACTGTTGAATTTCCTGAAATCGATGACTGATCCGGTTAATTTATCCTCAAAATATATATTCACTTTTTCGGGGATCTGGTCCAGAGTGGCTAAGTTAAGCATATATTCGCCTGCTGTTGCAATATCCAATCCGACAGGAACCGAATAATTCTGCTCAAAAAGTGGTAATGCCTGCACGGCAAAGTCGATGCCATTATCATCAATAAGCTTTGTGTAAAGGGCAATATTGGGATTTCCTTTTAATTTCCCAACATCAAAGGAAGGGTCCAGACCTGTGCTCATATTTTCATTAAAGCCGATGGCTGTGATATTGCTTTCACCCATGCCTGTAACCGCCAGCTCAAATGTTGGCCATTGTTCTTCTCTCTTATGAAAAGTACCTGCATCATGTGTTTGCATATTTGTATTGAAAACCACATCTCCTCCTCCTGAAACTACTTTTACCATAAAACCCTGCCCTGGCTGAATATAATTTTGACTGATCTGCGTGTATCCACTGATTGAAGAATTACTGATCACCTTGTAATCATTGTCGCCAAAGGTGTATCCCGACTGCTCATCCCAAATGAATAATCCTTCCCAGCTATCATCAAGCAAAGCGGCATTATCACCAATAAATTTACCGGTGGTTGTGGCGCTGCTGCTTACACCAATTGAAGAAGTAAATGGATTTCCCACCAGGTTCCAGCCTTCGCCTTTGTCAGCAGTGTAGGTTGCTGCATAACTTGTGTTACTGGTTCTGACTGTTCCTGTAAAACTAACTGTTCCTTCTCCATTTCGTGTGACACAATAGCCTTTGGCGGCCCCGAACTCTGTATCACCAAAAGCTTCGGGATCTCCTGTTGCACCATAAATGATCCAGTAATCCAGGTCTTCATCGTAACGGTAAAAATTATAGTTTGTCCCTCCGTTGGGGGAGTAAATGGAGTTGCTGGTCATAAAATCACCGTTTGCCCGGCAACCGGGGCAGAAAGATAGTGCCAGGTTGCAGCTTTGGCGGCCTCATCAACATAGCGCTTAAATATGACATTGCCTGAAGAGGTCCCGGATACAATCAGCGAACCAGTAGCTGATATGCCTGTACTGTTTACCGTTAATGTTCCCGCATAAGATCACCGCCAACGGTAAGTGCATTTCCTGCAGCTATTGTAAGAGAGGCACCGCTGTTGATGGTTAGATTATCACATTGAGCCGGGGATCCGGGTGTATAATTTGCAATAACAGGATCATTTGTAACATTGGGTATCACAACATTATCACCGGATGTGGGAACCGAACCTCCATCCCAGTTGGTCCCATCGTTCCAGTCTGAATCTGTGGAGCCGTCCCATAATAATGGCATATCTGGGCTCATTATTTTGGAGGTAAGGATAGCCATCATTAGCATAAGTTGCTATTGCCCAGATTGTAGAGAAGTCCCAGTTCGTATAAGTACCCTGCGTTTTCATTTCTGAATTAGTTTTTCCTGTAGCTACAGTACTGGTGTTCAGTCCCGATGTCTCTTTATCCCAAAAATTATAAGTGTATGAACCGCTACTATAACGTCCTTCAAAACCACCAACATTAGTAACAGAGCCTGATACGCTACCTGTACAGTAACACTTATTGATACCACCTGACTCGAGTAAACCTACAAAGCCGCCTACATCTGAGTAAGTGCTGGTAACACTCACAGATGCCGTGCTGTAGCAGTTGTTAATAACACCATTATGGTACTTGATCCCTGTAAATCCCCCTATACGTACTAGCGCACCAGATCCTGTTGCAGTAACACTGCCTGAAGAAAAGCATTGATTTATATTACCGTAAGTGTTTCCGCAAAACCCACCCATTACTTGGCCAGTTCCTGTCACGGCGCAATTGCTGTAAGAATATTGTATTATACTGGAAGATGGCTGACGATGGAGACCGACTAATCCTCCAATATCAGAGAGACTTCCTGAAACAGATCCTGTCGAATAACAGTATTCAATAGTGCCATAATTAAAAAAGCCAACGAGTGCAGCGACATAGTAACTGCCAACTACATTAACATTGGTCAATCCAAGATTTTGTATAGTTGAATTGTTAATATATCCAAACATTGCCACATAACTAGTGCCGGAGCGGTTTATGCATAATCCATCAATGGTGTAACCGTCACCATTGTATGATCCAGTAAAAAGGGTAACGTTATTTCCGATTGGTATGAGTCCTAAACTACTATTCCAGCTTGTAGTTGAAGATGCATCAATGTTTGCTGTTTGCATATAATGACCAGCCCAACGTGCAGCTTGCGATGGGGATGGAACATCAGCATCTGATGCTTGTAGCCAGGCTAAATTATCTATTGTTGCTATTTGCCAGGGATTTCCACTTGATCCATCACCACTGGAAGGAGTTGTATAGGTCTGTCCGAAGCTAGCAAGTGAAAATGCCAGCAATAATGATAGAAATAAAGTAGCTCTTTTCATCTGATGAAATTTTATTGGTTTTTTTAAATAATAGATGCTAAAACAAAATTAAACAGGAATGGATAACTTCACTTGCACTCATGTTCCAAAATCTTATACTGGTGTTCCAATTTGGGGGGTAATAACGTTTTGAGACAAGGAAAAAGAGAAAAATAAAGGGAAAAAGGGGGTAGTGACAGATAAGAGTTTATCAGCTTTGCTTATTCATATACTCAGAGGGTGTACAGCCAAAGTGTTCCTTAAAAGCACGCGTGAAATACTGGGGTGAGGTAAATCCAACCATAAAGGATATTTCTGATATATTTGCTGTTTTGTTCTTTATCATTGTTGCGGCTTTTTCCAATCGTATACTGCGGATCAAATCATTGGCTGATTTACCAATAAGCGCTTTTAGTTTCCTGTGGAGCTGGGTACGGCTCATTCCCATTTCAGTATATACCATCTGAACATTTAACTGCTCATCGGAAAGGTGTTGCTCGATAAACTCATATGTCTTTTCCAGAAAAGCCTCATCAATGGATTTAAACTGCAGGCTTTTGAGTGCCATTTTATTTTGTTGACTATATTTTGCTTTGAGTTTATCCCTTTGCTCCAGCAGGTTGGCAATCCGTATTTTTAGTTCTTTGGAATTAAAGGGTTTTACAAGATAATCGTCTGCCCCGGTCTGTAATCCATCGAGTTTGCCCTTCATATCTGCGCGGGCCGTTAAAAGAATAACCGGGATATGGCTGGTGAGTTCATTGAGCTTAAGGTTTGTGGTAACTTCATATCCGTCTTTTTTAGGCATCATTAAATCTGAGATAATCAGATCAGGAATTAGCTCGATGGCCTTTGTTTCTCCTTCTTCACCATCAGAGGCTTCATATACCTGGTACTCTTTTTTTAAGCCTTTGTTCAGGATGGTCCGCATATCCGTATTGTCTTCAATAATTAACACGATCTTTTTATCGTCTTCCCGGCCATCAGATTGATTGTCAATCTGATCCTTGTTTTTGGCAATGGCCTGGAAAACGAAATCCTCCCCTGCATCGAAATCCAGGGGTTGCAGGCTTTCAGTAGATTCGGGACAATTGGTATTCTGCGGGAACCGGGCAATAAATTCGGTGAATTCATGCTCCCTGCTCTTTACTTTAATATCTCCGTGATGCAGGTTTACCAACTCACTTACAAGGGCCAGTCCGAGACCCGTGCCTGCATCTTTTCGGCTTTTATCAGGCATTACCTGGTAATACCTGTCAAAAACATAGGGTATTTTATCAACCGGAATCCCAATACCCGAATTTCTCATGGACAATAGTGTACAGCCTTTGTCAAGCCTGCACTGTTGATGTTTGCCAAACCCACACACTGATAGTTCAATATCTATTCTTCCGCCATTTGGGGTGTACTTGATGGCATTCGACAAAAGGTTGGTAAATATAGTGTTGTATTTTTCGGGATCAAGATAGCAGATGATTTGTGCATTTGATGAGGATATTTGTAATGCGATGTTCCGATGCATTGCCAGCGACTCAAATGGTGCAGCCAGGAATTTGGTATAGGCCATGATATCAAATCTTTTCCGGTTGATTTCAAGTCTTCCCGCCTCCAGTTTGGTTAACTCCAGTATGTCGTTGATGTAGGATTGTAATTTCCTGGCATTTCGCTGAACCATTTTGAGTGGGTTAATAAATGTTTCGCTTTGGGCCTGAGCTAAAAGTTCATCAACAGGATTCATGATGAGGGTTAGTGGGGTTCTGAATTCATGAGAAATATTTGCAAAGAATCTGGATTTTAAAGCATCAAGCTCTTTGTATTTGTTGGCTTCCACCCGGTTGAGTTTGATGCTCATTTCCATTCGTTGCCGGCGTAGCTGAACTCTTATTATGACCCAGACAATGATCAATATTATGAAAAAGTAAAAACAATATGCAATGAAGCTGGTCCACCATGGCCGCATGATTTGAACAGCCATGCCTGTAACAGGATCTCCCCATATGCCATCCCTGTTGGCTGCTTTTAATTTTAATTTATACTTTCCGGGAGGCAATTGTGTATATAAAATTGTTCTGTCGCTGCCATTTGCAATCCAATCATTATCGAAACCTTCGAGCATGTGGGCGAAGTTCAGATGACCCGTTGATTGATAATTGGGCGCTGTTAATTCAAATGAGAGAGTGTTTTTATTATGCGGTAAGCGAATCTTTGTTGCCAGCGAAAGTGGTTCATCGAGAGGTGATCCCGGTT
>JABMQA010000944.1 GCA_013203545.1 Bacteroidota bacterium | reverse complement strand
TTTTGAGTGAGCCCTAAGGTATCTGTCAGCCTTTCATGCGTTCGTTTCAATTTATATTTAGTCCGGTTGTACACAGTAATATCCCTCAATGAAGATATGGAATATACTATCTTACCTGCTTCATTTCTAACAGCAGTGGCATTAAGGCTCACATCAATCTTGCTGCCGTCTTTACTTTTTAAGATTAATTCTTTATCCTGAATTACACCTGTTTCAACGAATTGTTGAAATGCTTTTTTCACCTCGTCCATACAATCGCTATGGTACATTTTGAATATGGGCAAGCCGATAATTTCTTCCCGCGAATATCCGGTTTTTTTCAGAAGTGTCTCGTTGCATTGCAGAATACCGGCATCATCGGGTGAAATCGAAAGAAACATATCAGGAGAGTTGTGGTATAAAACACGGAATTTTTCTTCTGATTCGTTCAGATCCTTCTCCGCTTTCCTGCGCTCGGTAATTTCTGCCCGAAGTTCTGTGGTGCGCCTTTCAACCATCTCCTCAAGATGAAACCGGAATTTGATAAGCAGCGTTTTTTGCCGGCGTTTTTCCAACTCCATTGTAACCATATTGATAAAGTTATTAATGGCGGCCTTGTAATTTTCTATATAACCTGGGTTTTCTATAGTAATGAAAACATAACCGTATGAACGTTCTACTGTTTGTAGTGAAATAACAAGCCGGTTTTCATTTTCGGGCAGGCTGATTGAAAAATGATCCTGCTCGTCAGGAATATTCTTTATGGTTTCCAGTATTGTTTTAAAATCTTGTGAGGTGGTGTTTGGCACAAACTCACTGCCACGTGAAAAGAAAACACATCCTTCTATCCCGGGAATGGCCTTCAGGGCTTGTGTTATAAATTCACCCATTTTGTTTTCATCAGGGAAAATATGAAGCATAGTTTGGGCAGCAAACAATTGATTTAGAACATCAACTTCCTGATTGTGCCTATCATCCGGATTATTCTTCATAGTCTCTTTATTATTGGGTTATAATTTTAAAAAATCTTCTGGTTTCATATAATATGGATTTCTGACTATTTGCCCATGGACAATCATGTATGGATGAACTTGCAGGCATTTGAAAATTGTGGCACCATCAAATTTATTGGCATCGTACTGGCAAATTGCAGTAACCGGGTATTCAGGAAGGACATTGTTCAATTTTGCTTCATATTCCATTAATCGGTCGGAACCGGGTATGCCTTTTAGCGCCCATGACATTTCGCCTGAAACCCTTGATGCAGGGTAACCCTCATCCCTGGCACCCTCATGCATTGCTTTCAATTTATCCAGCATTGCTTCCGGTGTAAAAGTACCGTCAGGATGATAAACATTGGCAGTGCACGTAACACTGAAACTATTCTTTTTGTGCCCGGCCGGAATTTCGACCCCTTTTTCACCAAGCCACGTTTTAACCTCTTCGGGCGACATTTCATCGGCAAAGTATGCAACCTTCTCGCCTGAAGAATTGCCCGCCTCAATGAATTTTGATATGATCTTTTTTCGCTCATCTTCGTTGCTGTATATTAAGCACATATGGGTTCCTGCAGGGAATTGTTCGTTAGTAAATCCCATGTTAACGGAAATCTGATTTTTACACATAATGTTTTCTCCTATTGTTAATTTTTTTATTGATTCACTAGCATGTTATTTAGCTACGCTGTTATTAGTTGTCATTTGCTTCGCGTCATCTGGATTCGCCGTCATTTATTGTCATTTGCTTTGCGTCAATAACTACCAATGAGCGCCCAATGACTTCTCAACATACTCATTTATCCATCTCCTACTTCCCCTTTAATTTCTCAATTTCTTCTTTTAGTTCTTTCATGCGTAATTCGCGGCCCACAAACGCTTTATTTATCCGTTCAAGTTTTATGTTTTTATCTTCAATTTCCCGGGTTCGTTCTATAACTAATTCTTCCAAATGTTCGCGGTGTTTTTGTAGTTCTTCTTCGACTTTTTTGCGGTCTGTGATGTCCATAACGTTTCCAATAATGGTAACAACTTTCCCATTTTTCAGAATTGGTTTTCCGGCAGTTCGCACCCACATATTTTCTCCACGGGCATTGATAAACCTTACTTCTAAATCATAGGGTTCGGCATTTGTAATAGCTTTTGTAAACGAATCCATTACCAGTGGTCTGTCGTCGGGATGATAAAATTTTACCCCTTCCCCGGGCGCCAACATCTTTTGGCCATCAAATCCATAAATATTAAATACTTCGTCCGAAAAGAATGTTTGGTTTGTTGCCACATCATATTCCCAACCACCTAATTTTGTAATTCTCTGAGTTTCGTTTAATAGGTATGCACTTCTCTTCAGTTCCTCAACTGCCTGTTTGCTCTCAGTGATGTCGCGTGCTATTGAGGAAAAAGCAATTGGGTTATCGTGTGTGTCTCTCAATAGTGTAGTTGTCATTAAAGTTGGAAATGTTTTTCCTTCTTTTGTGATATGTCCGACTTCCCCGGTGCATGTACCGTATTTTTTTACTTTTTCATTAAAAGGAATTACTTCATTTTCGAGCTGCGCTTTATTGTGAAAAATTGACAGGCTTCTGCCAATTAAGGGCTCACTCAAATATTAATTCGGAATAATTG
>JABMQA010000943.1 GCA_013203545.1 Bacteroidota bacterium | reverse complement strand
TGACTTTTGAATATACGAACGCAATGTATGGAATTTACACCATTGGCGGAGATGAGCCTGATTATGAAAATTTCAACGATGCAGTGCTTGATATAACAGCAAGGGGAATAAGCGATTCGGTGACATTTTACGTAAGGCCTGGAATGTATTCTGAGCAAATTACCATTCCATCCATCGATGGCACTTCCGAATCGAAATGGGTTACCTTCACCAGCGATCCATCAAAATCCGACACAGCTGTACTCAGTTATACCGACAATGAAGACAACTATGTGATCAATCTTCAGGGAGCGACTTATATCAATATTCAAAACCTGAAACTCATTTCTGAGGGCTACTCCAATTATGAGTCAACTTACGGGCGGGTAATTACCATGTCCGATTGTTACTACATCAACATCCGCAACAACCGGATCATCGGTGTAAACGACCCGGTTTATCTTTCTGATGACAATGCGGTGATATTTGCCCAAAACAGCTTCAATCAATTTGTTACCTTCGATGGTAATCGCATTGAAAAAGGCTCCTACGGAATATTTTTTATTGGATTTGGCCTGGGTGATGACCTGATTCTTGGAACCAATATTTCGAATAATCGGGTGAGCGGTTTTTATGGTACCGGAATGGTCCTTAAATATCTTGGCAATCCGCTGATTTGCGGGAACAAGGTTTCTGACCCTGCATCACTGGCTTATGATCCTGTTGGTATCGATTTGTCCTATGCCCAGGATGGGTTCCGGATGGAAAAAAATCAGGTTGACATTCAATCAGCCAATGGCGATATTTATGGGATCTGGCTGAAACACTGCGACAATTCGGATGGAGTCCGGGGATTAATGGCCAATAATTTTATTTCGGTAAGTGTGGGTAACGGAAATACCAGCGGGCTTTCGATGTTTCACTGTGTTGATGTCGATGTTTTTTATAACAGCATCAACCTTTACGGCAACGGCACAGGATATTCCTCTTGTTTTGAAATGGATTGCTTCAACTCAGGCATTATGTTCGAAAACGAAATCTTTAATAATATTCTATCCAATACCGCCGATGGATTAGGCATTAATTACTCTGAAAGCTGCAACAATAATAACTATGTTGATGACTGCAATTACAATGCTTTCAACATTAGCGGCACCAAAATAGCCTCTTTCAATGGCAGTGACTGTACCAACTTATATTCCTGGCAACAGGCATCAGGATTTGACGCTAATTCGATTGTAACCGACCCTGAATTTTACAGCGAAACAAACCTGCACCTCACCGGATTTTGTGTCGTTGGAAAGGCAACAGCCATGGAATATATCGTTGATGAAGATATTGATGGCGATATACGGGATATAATGACACCCGATATTGGCGCGGATGAATTTGAAATTCCGGCTGCTGATTATGATCTTTCCATATACTTATGGGATATTTTTATTAAGCCTTTTGATGTGTCAACCTATGCCGGTGAGCCTGTAACTGTTACGCTGATGAATGACGGAATTTACCCCATGTCCAATACCGAAGTTTCCTACCAGGTCGATGAAGGCGATTGGGTCACCGAAACTGTTTCAGCAACCATCGAACCCTGGGACTTTTATGATTATACTTTTGCAGAAATGGTTGATCTTTCATCACCGGGAAGCTATGAGATTGTAGCAAAGCTTTCCAATCCTCAAGATCAAAATCCCTTGAATGACTATGACACCATTACAGTTATAGTTGAGCCACAGCCTTACTGTGAATGGATTTACTGGATGGGTTGCGAGTGGATGTACAATCTCGAAACGGTCGAATTGAACACACTCACCAATCAGTGGAGCGGATGCAGCGATATGGGTTTTGGCGATTACACGTATCTTTCAACCGATCTGGAGCAGGGCGAAGCTTACCAATTGACCATTCAAACCGGCGCTGATGATATGTATGTTTCGGTGTGGATAGATTTTGACGATGACCGGGTTTTTAATGATACCAATGAAAAACTCGTCACCGATCTTTATTGCGAGTTCGGATGGACGGATTACACCGCAAATTTATTAGTCCCGGTTTCTGCCTACCCCAGTTCGCACAGGATGCGTGTGAGAAGTGTTTACGGTATTTCGGGTTTTAACGCCTGCGATGAGTATTCGTATGGCGAAGCAGAGGATTATTCGGTAAATATCACAAGT
>JABMQA010000942.1 GCA_013203545.1 Bacteroidota bacterium | reverse complement strand
GTCCACAGTCGGCAGTCAGCAGATTGGAGACTGGAGACTGAAGACTGAAGACTGCGGACTGAAGACTGCGGACTGAAAAATTACCCAAGATTAACACATTCAACATAAAATAGAAATAAGGTAAATTCAAAACATACAACCCATGTCAATCCTGATTAAGAACGGAAAGATCATTACCGCATCGGATGAATATTTTGCGGATATTTTCATCGAAGGTGAAACCATCAAAGCCATCGGACAGAACCTGGAAGTCGGAACCGGTAGGGTAATTGACGCATCAGGCAAGCTTATTTTCCCTGGTGGCATCGATCCGCACGTACATCTCGACATGCCTTTTATGGGTGCCTTTTCGAGCGATGACCACGAAACCGGAACACGTGCAGCTCTTTTTGGCGGAACTACAATGGTGATTGACTATGCCATTCAGTCGCGTGGCGGGTCGCTGCATGACGCACTCGAAACCTGGAAAGGAAGAGCGCATGGAAAAGCCTATGGCGATTATTCATTCCACATCGCAGTTACCGATTATAACGATCGTGTAAAGGATGAGCTGAAAGAAATGATCGAAAAGGAAGGGATTACATCCTTCAAAACCTTTATGGCCTACAAAGGTGCCCTTATGATTGATGACCTTCAAATGATCGGCATCATGAACGAGGTGAAAAAATACGGAGGGCTGGTAGCCGTTCATGCCACCAACGGCGATATGATCGATTACCTGGTTAATAAGCACAAATCCGAAAATAAATTAACCCCCTGGTACCACTATCTCTCGCAACCCGAAATTACTGAAACCGAAGCCAGCGGGCGTTTTGTTGACCTGGCATTTATGACAGATGTAAAATCATACATTGTACACATGACCTGCGAGGGTGCATTGAACAAGGTACGTGATGCCACGAAACGTAATCAAAAAGTGCTGGTGGAAACCTGCCCGCAATACCTGCTTCTGGATGCATCCGTTTACCAGGATGGATTTAATTCCGCCAAATGGGTGATGAGCCCCCCAATAAGGGAAAAAAAGGACCGTGAAACCCTCTGGGCCGGAATTGATCAGGGGCTGGTGCAAACCGTCGGTACCGATCACTGCCCATTTATGTGGAGGGATAAACTCAAAGGTGAGCATGATTTTACCCTGATCCCAAACGGTGCACCTGGACTGGAACACCGTATTGAACTCATGTTTTCGGAGGGTGTGAAAAAAGAACGGATCAGCATGAATAAATTTGTAGAAGTGACCTCCACCAATGTGGCCAAAATTTTCGGCTTGTTCCCCCAAAAAGGAACCATTGCCGTGGGTTCTGATGCCGACATTGTAATTTTCGACCCCGGTGAAGAACATACCATTTCTGCAAAAACCCACCACCACCGTTGCGATTATTCGGCATACGAGGGATGGAAGGTTACCGGTAAGGTTAAAACCGTCCTTTTAAGGGGCGAGGTTGCCATTGATGATGATAAAGTATGGATCGAAAAAGGATATGGTAAATTTCTTAAGAGAGGAACTCCATTGTAGAATGGTAAACCAATGAATAAATTAACAAATCCATACCACCAATTAATTGACAGTATTGATAATTTGTTGCAACAAGGCAGACAACAGGCAGCCATTGCGGTTAATTATCATATCGTGCATACTTATTGGGAAATTGGGAGGTATATTGTTGAATATGAGCAAAAAGGAGAGCCAAAACAAGAATATGGCACAAAATTGATTGATATATTATCAACAGATTTAAGTAATAAATTCGGTAAAGGATTTTCTCGGTCAAATTTGTTCAATTTTAGGAAGTTTTATCTTCTCTTTGAAAAAGTCCAGACACCGTCTGGACAATTGATAATGTCAAAACCTTTTAAAATTGTACAGACGGTGTCTGGACAATTTGAAACTAGTGGGGCATCGTCTTATAAATTTCACAAAAGCACCAAAACTTTACATCAATTAAGCTGGTCGCATTATTGCGAATTACTAAAAATTGATGATCATTTGGAACGTAGTTTCTACGAAAAGCAATGCGGTAATGAAAAATGGTCGGTACGAGAGTTGAAACGGCAAATCAATTCCGCATTGTTTCAACGCCTCGCTCTTAGTAAAGATAAGAAAGGCATATTGGAACTGGCAAAAAAAGGACAGGTTATAACTTCAGCTAATGATTTAATAAAAGACCCGTACATTTTTGAGTTCCTTAATTTACCAGAACAAAGTTTATATTCAGAGTCCGATCTTGAAAAAGCTTTGCTTGACAAACTCCAAAACTTACTTATGGAGTTAGGGAAGGGATTTACATTTGTCGGCCGACAATATCGCATTACCATTTCAAATAAACATCACCGGGTTGATCTTGTATTTTATCACCGTATTTTGAGAAGCTTTGTATTATTCGATCTAAAACTTGGAGAAGTTAATCATAAGGATGTAGGGCAGATGAACCTTTATTTAAATTATTTCGAAAAAGAAGAAAATATAGAAGGGGAGAATCAACCGGTGGGTATAATATTATCAGCTTTGAAAGATGATATTTTAGTCGAATATGCTTTGGGCAATATTAGCTCAAAAATGTTTGTGTCAACCTATCAATTGTATCTGCCGGATAAAAAGTTGCTAAAGGAAAAATTACAAATGCTATTAGATAAATAAGAATTTCAGGAACAATAAAAACAATAACCTATGCCACGAATCGTAAAATCAGGATTAATCCAAATGAGCCTCGCCATAACCGAAGGTGAAGGGACGATTGAAGAGATCAAAGAGGCCATGTTTCAAAAACACATTCCCTATATTGAGGATGCAGGGGAACAGGGAGTTCAGATCCTTTGCCTGCAGGAGATCTTCTCCACCCCTTATTTTTGTCCGGGTCAGGATAAAAAATGGTATCAGTCAGCCGAATCTGTTCCAGGGCCAACCGTGGAACGTATGCAGGTGTTTGCCCGCAAATATGATATGGCCATGATTGTGCCTGTATATGAAAAGGAGATGCCGGGACTGCTCTACAATACTGCCGCAGTAATTGATGCCGGGGGAAAATATCTGGGAAAATACCGGAAAAAACATATCCCTCACACTACTGGATTCTGGGAAAAATTCTTTTTCAGGCCAGGGAACCTGGGTTATCCGGTGTTTGAAACAAAGTACGGGAAAGTGGGCGTTTACATCTGTTACGACCGACACTTTCCTGAAGGTGCGAGAATTCTTGGCCTTAACGGAGCTGAGATCGTGTACAACCCATCGGCAACGGTTGCCGGGCTGTCACAATATTTATGGAAACTTGAACAACCTGCACATGCTGTTGCCAATGGCTATTTCATGGGCTGCATCAACCGCGTGGGGATAGAAAAACCCTGGAACCTGGGTAAATTCTACGGTACTTCATACTTCGTGGATCCAAGGGGACAGTTCATTGCCGAAGCATCCGTGGATGATGATGAACTGCTGGTTGCCGAATTCGATCTGGATATGATTGATGATGTAAGATCAACATGGCAGTTTTTTCGTGATAGAAGGCCGGAGACGTATGGGAAGTTGGTTGAGCTTTAAAAAGAAGGAAGGTGATCGGTGATCGGTGATCGGTGATCGGTGATCGGTAATCGGTGAGGGGTGAGGGGTAATCGGTAATCGGTTAAGATCAGGAAATAAACATTTTTAATAGTTATAAATCAAACTCAAATGGAATACGCAAAAAGTTTTAGGGATTTAGATGTTTATCAGCTATCAAGACAACTTTCTCGTGGAATCTTTAATATCACCAAAAGTTTCCCAAAGGAAGAAATGTATTCTTTAACCGATCAGGTAAGAAGATCTTCCCGTTCGGTTGGTGCACAAATCGCGGAAGCATGGGCTAAACGTCGTTATATAAAGCATTTCGTCAGTAAACTAACCGTTTCGGATGGAGAACAACAAGAAACACAGCACTGGATTGAAACAGCACTGGATTGTGAATACATTTCCATAGAGTTGAAAAATGATTTGCTGGATCGATATGCCCAGGTGGGTAGGATGTTGAATTCAATGATAGATAAAGCTGATAAGTTTTGTTTAAAGACTAATCATTAGTAGCAGGTGATCAGTAATCGGTGATCGGTGATCGGTAATCGGTAGTTAATAAATAGTAGGCATTTTAAAAAAGCAGGAAATGACTAAAAAAATCTTTCAACTAATATCATTTACAGCTACCTCATTATTGCTGTCTTTGTTTTATTCTTGTGATTATAACCAGGTAGATGACAAATATTCAGACTTTTACGAAGCTGAAAAAAATGGACTAATTGAAAAAGGTTGGATACCTTCCGAAATAGCATTTAACTCAAACAAAACACCGAAAACTGATTACTGGTTACCGATTACCTGTCAAGGAAAACACAATCCGCTCAAAAAAAATAAACACACATGAAAAAGAAAATAAACCGCGACAAAATTCAAGCATTTGAAAGCATGCGCGAACCATTTGGTTTGCAGGATGCCATCAGGGAGGCAAACCGCTGCCTGCTTTGCCATGAGGCTCCATGTAGCGCAGGCTGCCCGGCTGGTACCGATCCGGGCAAATTCATCAGGCAAATCAAATTTTACAATTACAAAGGTGCGGCACGAACCATCCGCAATACCAATATCCTGGGGAGTGTGTGTGCTTTTATCTGTCCGGTAGAAAAACTTTGTGAGCAGAAATGCAGCGTTATGGCGCTTGAAGATCCGATCAACATCAGCAGTCTGCAAAGGTTTGCCACAGAATATGGAAAGAAGTTTGGCATCGAACCCCTGCGAAAAAGCTCAAAAACGGCTGGTAAAATTGCCATCATCGGAGGCGGCCCTGCAGGTATGGGATGTGCTTCGACACTGGCAAAGTTGAATTACGATGTCACGATATTTGAACGGGAGGAAAGTGCGGGAGGTGTACCGAAATGGAATATTCCTGCATTCAGGTTACCTGGCCAGGCATTGGCTTATGATATTAAAAATCTAACCGATCAGGATGTGGAAATCAAATATGATTCACCAATCGAATCAGACAATGCAGTTATGGCCCTGTTAGCTGATGGATATCAGGCTGTATTTATCAGCACAGGATTGAACCTGCCGTTTTATCTCAAGATGCTCAATGGTTATGAAAATGTTGAAGATTACATTGGTTTCCTGCGGCATAACAAAACCGGTAAAAGCACAATATCACTTAAAAATAAAAATGTGGCCATTATCGGAGGAGGAAGCGTTGCTATCGATTCGGCGTTGACAGCTAAGGCCCTTGGTGCAAAAAAGGTGTACCTTATCTCCCTCGAACATCTGGATGAACTGCCAGCCGATAGGGAAGAGATAAATCTGGCCCGGGTGATGGATATTATATTTAAATCCGGTTCGCAGATAGCCGGGGTTATTGCCAATAACAAAACCATAACCGGACTGAAAGGAATAGAAACCGAATGGATTGAACCGGGCAAATTTGTTCCCGATAATGCCAGACAGATCATTGGAACGGAATTCAGTATAAATGTGGATTTGGTGGTACAGGCCATTGGAACCAAACCCGGCCCGGAGGTGACTCGTTTTGTTAAGAATCTTGAAACAAGGGGAAAAGGAACCATTGTAGTGAATGATCATTATGAAACCAATATTCCCGGTGTTTTTGCCGGTGGCGATGTTGCCAACGGAGGTATCACGGTAGTTCAGGCGGTGGCGGATGGGAAAAAGGCGGCTGAGGGTATTGACCGGTATTTGCAACACAATACCGAAAATCAATGATAAATCGCGCGGTAGAGACGCATGGCCATGCGTCTCTACGACGGTGCGTTTCAACGGCCATGCGTATTAATAAAAAGAAAATTAAGAAAAAGGAATATCATGAAATCAAATTTAAATATCAATTTCTGTGGGATCCAATTCGAAAACCCATTCTGCCTTTCATCATCTCCGGTAGGGAACCATGCCGAAATGTGTGCAAGGGCCTATGATGCCGGTTGGGGTGGCATCGTCTATAAAACCCTGGGCCTGGAAAAAAGCTTTAAGGTTGTTATGCCTTCGCCACGATTAAGTGTGTACAATTATATGGACAGAAAGTTTGTCGGACTCCAGAATGCCGAACAGATCACCGACCGGCCCATCGCAGATAACATCAGGGATATCGCATTGTTAAAAAAGAACTATCCCAAAAAGGTTTTGATATCAAGCATTATGGGGTATGTGGATGAAGACTGGGCCACGCTCGCAAAGATGTCGGAAGATGCCGGCGCCGATATGCTGGAACTGAATTTCTCCTGCCCGCAAATGGCTCGCAAGGATGCCGGCCACAGGGTTGGACAGGATTTTCATGCTGTTGAAGGATTTACCGAGGTGGTGAAAAAAGCCTGCAAACTGCCAGTGATGGCAAAAATGACCCCCAACATCACGGATATGGTTCCGGTTGCCTTTGCTGCCAAAGAGGGAGGTGCTGATGCTATTTCTGCCATCAATACCATTAAGGCCATCACCGATATTGATATCGAAAAACTCACACCATTACCCAATATCTATGGACATTCTGCTGCTACCGGTTTTTCAGGCCCATCGGTAAAACCCGTTGCCCTTCGTTTTGTCTCCGACCTGTATAATGCCAAAGGACTTGGTATGCCAATATCCGGCATAGGTGGTATAGAAACCTGGAAAGATGCACTCCATTTTTTATTGCTTGGCGCCACCAACCTGCAGGTAACTACCGGAATATTAAGGTATGGCTACCGGATTGTTGAAGATATGATCGAAGGTCTTAGCGACTTTATGATCGAGAGAAATATTACATCGCTGGATGAGATCATTGGAAAAGCCGCTGAAAAAATTATTGATCCTTCAGATTTTAATACCCGGTACCAGGTAGTTTCGGTGATAGATGAGCAAAAATGCATCGGCTGCGGACAATGCTACATCTCCTGTCACGACGGTGCAAACCAGGCCATCCTGTTTGATTCTGAAACAAGAAAAGCCAACGTGGACGAGGAGAAATGCGTAGGTTGCCTGCTTTGTAAGCATGTGTGCCCTGTATGGGATTGTATATCCTACAAGGAGGTGGATACCGAAGTCATGAAACATGCGGCGGTTTTCTGATAGGGTTATCTCATCAAAATAGAAATACCGCCATACACCAAGAGGGGGGATAAACAAAAAAAACAAATAAATGTTGAAAAATAAATCAATCAACAAACCCTAATCACATATGAAAAAATTATCTTTACTCTTTACAGCGCTCATCCTTTGCCTGACCACAATAGCTCAAAGCCCTCAGGCCATCAGTTACCAGTCATTAGCCCGAACTGCTGATGGTGATCCTGTCGTAAACCAGGACATTTCAGTTAAAATCTCCATTCTGAGTGGCAGCGCTTCAGGCGCTTCCATTTACAGCGAACTTCACAACGTCACCACCAACAGCATGGGCTTATTTAACCTGCAGGTTGGCAATCCCGGGCTGGTAATCTCCGGTAATTTTAACGAAATTGCCTGGGGCGCAAATGACTATTTCCTGAAAGTAGAAATAGACGAAAACGGCGGCAACAATTTGGTACAAATGGGCATTACCCAACTGCTTTCGGTCCCTTATGCTTTGTATTCCGAAAATACAGCCCATCCCGAAGATGCGGATGCCGATCCGATAAATGAATTACAAACTGTTACCGAAACAGATTACATTGTTAACCTTTCGCAAGGTGGCGGTTCATTTATGACCGGTGTAAAATCTTATACCCAGGCTCAAATTGATACCATGACACCCTATAATGGATTTACTGTGCACAATGCCACAACCAATTGCATTAATTACTATTTTATGAATGCCTGGTACAAAACATGCGGAACCTGCACACCACTTCCCAGTGTAGCCTTTGCAGGGAATGACCTGCAGGTGCAGGGAGGCTCAGATGGAGAAGCATCCTTTAACCTTGAGGCCAATACGCCGGAAAGCGGACTAGGAAGTTGGAGTATACTAAGCGGCACGGGAGGTACATTTGAAGATGCCACTGAGCCCAACACCCTTTTTTTTGGGCAGAACAACCACAACTATACCCTGCAATGGTCTGTTGGTACGCCATGCGATACCACCTATGATCAGGTGAATATTGAAATCTTTCCAGCAGTTGGTGACGATTATCAGGGGGGTTATATCGTCTGTTTTTTTTGGGATGGACATCCTGGGTACGTTCCCAATGAAGTTCATGGAATGATAGCGCTGCATACAGATTTTACCGATTGGATGGAATGGGGTTGTGAGGGTACTGAAATCGGAGGTACCTCAATGTCATATGGCACAGGGCCATCAAATACGTCAGCTATTGTTGCAGGTTGCTCATCGTGGGGTTTTGCTGCCTGGTGGTGTGATATCTCTATATTTAATGGTTATGATGATTGGTATCTGCCCAGTTTGTATGAATTGCAACATATTTATTATACTTATGCAGAACTTGGTTTTGGCAGCAACTTTACCAACTTTGTCTACTGGTGTTCTACGGAATACGATGCTGATCATGCCTGGAGTTATAATTTTGTTACTGGAGAACCAAGCAGCATGTACCATAAATCCCTTCTCTGCCCTGTTCGCCCTGTAAGGTCATTTTAGCAGCTTTCACCTGCGGGAGCGGACGTCCTCTGCTCTTTAAACAAGTGTGCCCGGTTTGGGATTGTGTATCCTACAAGGAGGTGGATACGGAGATCACGAAACATGCGGCTGTATTCTGATAAATTACAAAACTTTTATTAAAAACGGATACATGCTGAAACGGACATCATAGTCCACTCCAGCAGGAGAATTATAATTGGCCTGGTAGTTTAAGCTCACTATTAAAGCTAAAATACTTATATACCCAAAAAGAAATAACAATCCCAATGTAAGCTCCAAAAATAACATCGCCTGGATAATGAGCGGTAACTATAATTCTGCTTAATCCAATTAACACGGCTAATCCAATAAATACAGGAGTGAGTCGTCTGAACAGTAAGGAAAGGCACGTCAGCAAAGCAAATGCCCGGATGCTATGCCCTGACGGACTTGAATTTAACTCCCATTCGGATGAGAAAAAATGTAATCCGTATAATCCATTTTCAAATGACATGATGGGACGATACCGACCAAGGAAATATTTGATACCATCTCCAAATACTATTGCAATAGAAACCGTTACGCAAATGAATAATAAATATCTGGACCATTTAGGTGTAAGGAATCCTATTCTGGCATTAAGGCCAATTAATATGAAACCTATTGCCAGGACCAACCTGTAATAAGCCCCAAAGGCCATGGTTGAAATTGCTGTGCCAAGGTCCTGCAACTTAGTGCCCGCCAGGTGATCATTAATATAATTGCTGATATCATTATCCAGAAATAAAAAGAATACCAGGTATAATACCAGTGCTATTCCACCGTACATCAGGGTTTTGTTAGCTAGCTGCTTCATTTGTTAACTAAATTTATTATTATTTGAAACAATGCAATCCAATATGTAAAATTATTTCTTATCGAATTATCTGTAGAAAGACTAAAAGCAAAGTTATAAAATAAAAGGGTATTTATTAGTCAAGTTTTTAAAAGGAGGATCTCATTTCCAAATTCAATCCCGAATGGAAATTTCTAAATGATGGGTTATCAGCTATAGAATCGGTTATTGGGTAGGTGAAATAATGTTACAGGAAATAGATTTCTCAGTCATACGCTGGCAGTGGGATCCATTTTGACCAAAAGGCTTTTGGGTGTATGCCAGAAGAAAATCCTTCGTGCATGAAACAGATTTCTCAGTCTCCCGCATGAAGCGGGATCCTTCGAAATGACAGGGCTTGGGGCAGCATAATGGAGAGCGAAAGAGGAGGGAGTGCTGCGCGCTCCCTCCTCTTTCGCTCTCCCCCCCATAGAACAACGACATTGTCACCTCGAAGGAGCTTGCGACTGAGAGGTCTGTTCTACTTCAATAATTGCCACATAAATGATCTTCTCATTAGTAGTAGCGCCAGCGAGAAATCCAATTTCCGAAGTAGCATGCCTCAACTGTTACCGCTACGGTTTCCGCTTTGTGGTTCAGGTACCCGCAACAATTTTTTTGGTGAAGTATTAATCAGTGGAGCCTCTCAAGCCGGCTGAGCAAATTCGTATTGCATACCCAATCGAAAAGCAGGATTATCTTCTCAATACCAGCCAGGGTTAGATTCCGGAACTTCAAAAAATAAGTATGAAAAAATTCCTGCCAGGGCATTGCACCCTGACAGGATAATAAAACCTAACTGTTTGTAATTACTTGGCCATCTGCAATGTTTTTTGGAGCAGACGAGGACGTCCGCTCAGACAAAAACATAAAAAGACATCCTTCTCAGGGCGCCTTTCCAATAGATTAACCAACCAACCGCTTATTGAACCACCATCTTTTGAATACACCTGTAACGAAAAATTTTTCTATCTTTGATAAAAAATGCAACTCAGTCATCAAAAAAATACAAAAAGTTATGAAGAAAATTTCCTTTCTCTTTACAATCATTTTAATTGGTTTAGCCGCACTCGCACAGACGCCCCAGGCCTTCAACTAC
>JABMQA010000085.1 GCA_013203545.1 Bacteroidota bacterium | reverse complement strand
GACAAAAAGATTGCAGTAGCCCTGCAAATCAATTGTGATTATGCCGCGGATAAACTGAAACTTATTGATTATCTTGATACTATTTTGTTGGTTTTATTTCCTGAAAATTAGAGGATAAAAATGAGAATATTAATTTTTCATGTAATACTATGGGTTGCATGCTGTTTGGCCAATTCTTTATTTGCACAGGTTGATTACATGAAACAATGGCCTCAATTTCGCGGCCCGTTTGCCTGCGGAATTATTGATTCCACCGATCTACCCGAAAAATGGGATATTCAAACAGGTGAAAATATTAAGTGGAAGATAACCATACCCGGTTTGGGCCATTCATGTCCGGTGATATGGGATGACAGGCTTTTTGTTACCACGGCAATCAGCGCAAGCGGAACCGACTCATTAAAAGTTGGATTATATGGGGATACTGACAATGTTAAAGATGACTCCGTTCATGAATTCAGGGTATTCTGTATTGATAAAAATTCAGGTCAGATACGCTGGGAAAGGATGGCACATAAAGGAATACCAAAAACCAAAAGGCATACCAAATCATCCCATGCAAATCCTACTGCTGCCACAAACGGGAAATATGTTGTATTCTTTTTTGGTTCCGAAGGTTTGTATTGTTACGACTTTGAAGGCGACTTGATCTGGAAGAAGGATTTCGGTAAAATGAATGCCGGCCCTTATGATGAGCCCGATGTGGAATGGGGATTTGCCAGTTCGCCAATTATTCATGAAAATAAGGTAATCGTTCAGTGCGATTTCACAGGTGATGGTTTTATTACAGCACTTAATGTTGAAACCGGAGAGGAATTATGGCGCACGCCCCGGGATGAAATTTCCACATGGTGCACACCGAATTTTTATAACGATGGAAATATTAAACACATCATAGCAAATGGGTATAATCACATTGGCGGATATGATTTCAATACCGGGGAGGAAGTGTGGAAATTGAGCGGAGGTGGTGATGCACCAGTCCCAACACCTGTTTTCGCACATGGTTTCATTTATATTCACAATGCCCACGGCCGTAAATCACCCATTTACGCTATAAACCCTGATGCTACCGGCGATATCACCCTGGATAGCGACAGCACTTCGAATGAAAATGTTGTATGGAGTATCAAACGGGGGGGCGCTTATATGCCTACCGTTGTTGTTTACGGAGATTATCTTTACAATATGCGGATGAACGGGCAATTAAGTTGTTTCGATGCCCGCACCGGTGAACTGATTTTTAAAGAAAAAATCCCGGATGCACGTGGAATAACAGCATCTGCAATTGCATCAGACGGCAAACTCTACTACGCAACCGAACAGGGAGATGTATATATCGTCAAAGCAGATACGACATTTGAAATACTTGCAAAAAACACACTAAATGATGTAATTATGGCAACGCCGGCAATTTCAGGGAATATGTTATTTTTCAGAACCCAACATTATTTAATTGCTATCGGTAAATAGAAGATGAAGAAAGTAATTGTAATTGGAGCCGGTCCGGCAGGGCTTAGTTGTGCTTATGAGCTGACAAAGAAAAGCCATGAAGTCCGTGTTTTTGAAGCCAGCGAATATGTGGGTGGAATGGGCAGAAGCTTTGATTTATGGGGTCAGCGTGTTGACCTGGGGCCCCACCGTTTTTTTTCCAAACAAAAAAATATTAACACATTTTTTAAGGAATTGATCGGAGGGGATTTTACCGTTGTAAACAGGCAGTCCCGAATATTCTACAATGAACGGTTTTTTGCATATCCCTTGAAACTGGGTAACGTTTTGAAAAATCTGTCACCTGTAGTAATTCTTCAAATCCTCTGGTATTATAGCCTTCAAAAGGTGTTCCCTAATAAAAATCCAAAAAATTTTGAAGAATGGGTAATCAATCGCTTTGGTAAAAAGTTGTATGAGATTTTTTTTAAAAATTACACCGAAAAACTATGGGGAATTGAATGTGCAAAAATTGATGCAGAATGGGCTGCACAACGCATAAAAACGCTTTCATTGTATGGGGCTGTCGTGTCTGCAATGGTTGGTAACGGCGAAAATAAACATAAGACCCTGGTTGATCAGTTTTCTTATCCGAAAAACGGCACAGGAACATTGTATCAGCGGGCAGCAGAGGCAATAAATAACAACAAGGGGAAAGTACTCCTCAGCACACCTGTAAAAAGGGTGATACTGGATGAACCGAATAATAAAGTTAAAGGTGTAGAGTTGGTTAATGGTTCGATAATCGAAGCCGATATTGTGGTCTCGACCATGCCCCTGAATTTTTTAATGAAAGGATTTGAGAAT
>JABMQA010000941.1 GCA_013203545.1 Bacteroidota bacterium | reverse complement strand
TTGTAAATAAAATAAGCCATCGTAGCATCTTTTGCGGCCTGTGCTTTGGGGAGATTTTCATTTGCGTGAGCCATCCCGCCCATCATTTCAAGCATACCTTTATAGCATTCCAATTCAGGATCGTAGGTAATGGGTAACGGTGCAATCAAGGCTTTTGCCTGTGTGGAGAGGTCATTAAGCGCTTCGAAGCCCCCTTTGTGAACAATTGAAGCATATCGCCTTGGAATATTGCTTGCAATAAAATACAGGTTGCTGTCCTTTGCAAATTCCACAAGGGGCTTATAATCTGTTGTGTAATTTTTCCACAATTTGGCCTCATCTTCAAAATTCTTTTGCCTGATACTACCGGAGATATATTCATCCAGCAACAGTTGGTTATCAGATTCAAACATTTCGGCGGCCAGAACCAGCGAAGCGCCTCTTACGGCGTACAGGTCTTTGGTTAATTGTAACTGAAGCCAGTGACTGATCGGGTTGTTATGCGATTCGCCAAAAAGGACAATATCGGCTTGTGCTGCGGCCTTTACCAATTTTTTATATTTTACCTCTTTGCCCAAGGTGTTGTAAAGCCGGTATGCCGGATTATCTGACTTCATGGAAGTAAGCAGGATCAAGGTTGCCAGAGCCACTAAAAAGTTAAGTTTTTTCATATTTATAATTGTTTATTATTTTGCAGTGATTGTCTTATTTTTTTCTGAATTTGATCCGCTATTGGTTTTGAGTGGCCGTTTTCATCAATATTTACAAAGAGCATTTTTGTTGAGCATACCGGTACTTCAAGTCTCGTATCAAAACAAAAACGACGTGCTTCAAGGTAAAGGGATAAGGAGGATTTGCCAACATCCAGTACCTTACCGTAAATTCTTATATGGTCGTTAACTTTAACGGGTTTCTTAAATAAAACTTCATCAATTTTAAGTGTGATCATATTTGGTGAATAGGTTTCCTCTGCCGCCATGGTGCCGCCGGACTCATCTAACCAGGCAAGCATGCTGCCACCAAACAAATTGTTGTTGATCCCAATATCCTTTGTCTTACATATTTTAGTTGAAATGAGCCTCATCATTCATATTGTATTTGCCGGCAGGCCGGTTAATTTAAACCAACTGAATGGTTGTTCAGTGTTTTTGTTTCTTAAGTCCCTCAGCATGAAACATAAGGGGTAAAAGATTAGCAATGCTTTCGGAAATGTATATTTTCCCTTTTTCACCCATCATGATCACCCTTATACTTTCTTGTTGCCGGTTTTCGGCTTCGGCCATAACCTGTCTGCAGGCACCGCATGGGGTTACAGGCTCTGAAATGTCAAAATTTTCAGCCTTTGCTGTGATAGCAATCGTCTCTATTTTGGTGTCGGGAAAATTTGAATTGGCATAAAATACTGCAATTCTTTCAGCGCACAAGCCGGAGGGATAAGCTGCATTTTCCTGGTTATTGGCAGTAACTACCCGGCCATCGTCAAGGCTAAGTGCTACACCTACAAAATACTTAGAATAAGGTGCGTAGGCTTTATCTGCTGAATCAATTGCCTTATGGATAAGTTGTCTGTCGGCATCGCTTATTTGATCCAATGATTCATACTCTTCAAATTCAAAATTGTATTTAATTTTCATATATAGGTTTGCATTGAATGTAGCGAAAGTACAAATAATTATGGAATTGACGTACAATTCATAAAACATAAATAATATAAAAAAGGCTGCTCCACGGATTATTCCATCAAGCAGCCTTCGTTGTTCAGTAAAATATCTATTTTAGTCCAGTTTCTCCGCCTTGTCTGGAATTCCTTCCAGTATTGATGTGTACTGTTGCTTTTCTTCAATCAATTCGATAGCCATTTTTATTTCAGGATCTGTGCTTAAGTTTGCTTCCACTTTGCCTTTCTGGTAATAATAACGCGAAGCTATTTCGATTTTCAGTATCTCACTGATTTGCTCACGATGTGTTAGCAGGTCTTCGTCTTTGTTGTGCATCAATTTCGTTTCAAGCAGATTTATTTCATCCTGAATATCGTCCAGATACTTCTCTTTTTCTGCAACTTCCATCAATTTTTTTAGGTTTTTCTCACTTGCCGTAGTATATTCAAAATCCCTTGAATGTACATAGCTTATAAAATCCTGGTACATGTCTTCGGTAATTATAAATTCCCGGGAAGGTGGAATTGAATCATGCTCCCGGTGAAATTTTGTTGCATAATCAAAGATGAGGTATTTTGTAAACAAGGCCATAGCAATTGGGCTGAGCATCTCAGGTTCCATTTTTATATCCGGATCAATACCACCACCATCGTAAACTTTTCTGCCATTTTTAGTCGAGAACTCCGATATCAGCGAATCCGGTATTTTATGAGCAATGCCTTCATCATCTTTGTGTGAATAATCAATGGCCTGGATACACCTTCCACTTGGGATGTAATATTTTGCCACGGTTACTTTTACTTTTGAGTTGTACGAAAGCGGGAAGACATTTTGAACAAGCCCTTTACCATATGTCCTTTGCCCAAGTATGATACCACGGTCAAGATCCTGGATGGCACCGGATACAATTTCTGATGCGGATGCGCTTCCCGGGTCAACGAGAAAAACCAACGGAATTTCAAGGTCGGTGGGCTTTTTTGTGGTATAGTACGAATTGTTTTTTTTGCTGTCCTTGCCCTTGGTGCTTACCACGAGTTCACCTTCATTTGAAAAAATATTAACAATGTTCACAGCTTCGTGCAGCAAACCGCCCCCATTACCGCGCAAATCAAAAACCAGTCCCTTGAGATCGTGATCATCCTTCAGTTCAAGAAACGCCTTTTTTACTTCTGCTCCTGCGTTTTGTGTAAAACTTGTTAATTTAATATAGCCAACGTTATCGTTTAGCATTCCATAATAGGGAATGTTGTCGATTTTGATATTTTCCCGCTGCAACTCAACGAGGAATGGTTTTTCAATACCTTCGCGTTCAACCAGTATCCGTATGCTTGTGCCTGGTTCGCCCTTCAATATTTTACTTACATCGTCAGTAGATTTTCCCGTAGCATCCTGATCATCAACTTTAAGAATTTTATCCCCCGCCAGCAAACCGTTTTTCTCAGCCGGAAATCCCAGGTACGGTTCCGAAATTACAACAAAATCACCCTGCCTGTGTATTAGCGCGCCGATACCACCATATTCGCCGGTGGTCAGAAGTCTGTAATCTTCAATTTCAGCCTCCGGGATAAAATTGGTAAACGGGTCGAGTGTTTCGAGCATGGCGTCTATTCCTGACTTCATTAATTCGCCCGGATTGACGTCATCAACATAATAAATGTCTAACTGTTTGTAGAGTTCGGTAAAAACATCCAGATTTTTTGAAATCTCAAAATCATTGTTCTTACCCTGGCTGAATGCATGGATGGTTGTGGCCAACACCGAAAGCATTGCGAAGCAATATATAATATACTTTTTCATATTACGGGTACCTTAAAGTGATAAATTAATTTTATAGTACGTTACCGGGAGTTTCATAACAAAAACATTTTCTTCAAATCTCCACTACTAAACGGTTTAATGCCAATATTATTTTTGATTCTATTTCGTGGTATGCGGGTTCCTTATTGCCATTGTAAACAATACCCAGAATTAAAAGTTTACCCTTTGCGGACAAGGGGTCATAGAGGATTGGTTTATTTTTCCGGTAAGCTTCGCGGAGTAGTCTCTTGATCCGGTTTCTGGAAGATGCATTTTTAAACCGTCGTTTGGGTACTGTAAATAAGACTTTTGCAGGCGACGGGCCGAAAATCCCGGCATGTTCGGGTACATCCAGATAGAGAATTTTAAATGGAAAAATGTAAATATACCTGCCACGTCTGAAAAGTTGATCAATAACTTTTCGATGCAACAATCTTTCGCACTTGGAAAATGTATGCCCGTTAATCATCATCTGCTAATGATCAGGTAATTGCCATTTAGGAATATTGCTATTGAATGGCAGGTTAAAAATTGTTAAACCGGGAATATTGGTGAAAATCGGACTAACCAACTCTCGCCCCATTTTTCTTGAAAGCCTTTTCAAGAAACTGATCAAGCGCCATGGTCATTGATGGTGCTGTTTTAGTCGGGGCATTTAAATCAAGTTTGAAGCCGGCATCTTTAACAGCTTTTGCGGTAGTGGGACCAAATACTGCAATTTTTGTTTCCCCCTGAATAAAATCCGGGAAATTCTTCAACAACGATTGCACACCTGATGGACTAAAGAAAATAAGCATGTCGTAATTATTGATATCCAAATCCGATAAATCGCTTGCCAGTGTTTTATATATCACTGCCTTGGAATAGGCGATTTTGTTTTCCTCCAACAGTTTCGGTAAGGTCTGCTTGTAAATATCAGAACAGGGTAAAAGGAATTTTTCGTCCTTATGTTTTTTAATTATTTCAAGAAGATCCTTAAAATTTTGTTTTCCGTGAAAAATCTTCCGCTTCCTGTACTGAACATATTTTTGAAGGTAAAAGGATGTTGACTCTGAAATACTGAAATATTTCATACTGTCTGGTACTTCAACGCGCATTTCTTTGCACATTCTAAAAAAGTGATCAACTGAATTTCTGCTCGTAAAAATTACAGCAGAGTGATCCAAAATGCTAACCTTGTCCTTTCTGAAAACACGCGAAGGGACACCTTCTACCTTGATAAATTTGTAAAAATCTACCTTCAGATTGTACTTCTGTGACAATTCATTGTATGGGGATTTTATCGGATCAGCCGGCTGCGGCTGGGATACAAGGATTTTTTTAATCATTCACTAAAAGTTTTTGTTATGCTCTAGTTTTGATCTTTTTCAATAAATAACAGTTAAAACTGACCGTCTTTAATAAGCAATTTAACAATTATCAGAACCGGTAAAATTTCGAGGGTGCAAAGATAAATAAAAATTTGATACAAAGAATATTTTCTAATACTTAAGATAATAAGAATTCCCCGGAGTATGCTGAAAATGAATATTAAAAAGCCTGTAAACAGGGTTATGTAGAAAATAGTATTATTCATCATCGTTGTTGATAAAACCAGCAATGGTAAAAATACAATTCCTGTCATGGTATTAAATAAAACTTTATTGGCAAGGTAAAGCGTTGACAACGACCTCATTTTAAAAATGTATCCGATTATTCGTATTAAAATCGCCTTAATAAAAAAAAAGCCTGCCACTATTGATAGAACCATGGTAAATTTACTAACTTCTGACGAAAACCCATTTGACAGAACAGGTTGTTCAAGAAGAATCAGTTGAAAGATTAGCAAAGACATGGTGACAATAAATATTAGAAAAGACGGAATTACTGCGAAGGCGGACATGAAATTCCCATCCCTGAGCATCTGGTTGAAAATAGCTTTTGATGAGATGCCTGTGATAATATTTTTAAAATAATTTTTTTGAGTTAACCTGAGGAAAGTGAGTAGTATCATGCAGAAAAATAGCGCTCCGATTTGCCAGCCTTGTTGATCCTTGTTGTTTGATATTTCCCTGAAAAGAATCGGTTCTTCGATGGATTCGGTAATAAATTTTTGTTGGGCTAAGGTGACCGTATTATCAGATAAATCGAAAATGCTATCCGCAGGTTGAATATAACCTGAAAACACGGAATCGACCACTGATGAATCATTGGGGGGTTCTAATGTTTGTATTTCAGGGTAAAGAATCTCAATTTGGGACGACATCTGCAATTTCATTAATTATTGTGCAAAATTAATCATATTTGTTTGGGACTTGGGTAACTCTTTTTTTTATATTTGGTCGCTAATTTCAATCATAATTAAAAACCATTATTTTATGTTTAATTTCATTTTATTTGGCCCTCCCGGATCGGGAAAAGGAACACAATCCGTTAAAATTGCTGAAAAGTACAATCTGGCACACATTTCTACTGGGGATATTTTCAGGAGTGAAATCAAAAATAAAACCGAGCTCGGACTGAAAGTGCAGGGTATTATCGAAAAGGGTGAGTTGGTTCCCGATGAACTACTCATTGAAATTTTGGATAATGCCTTGCAAAAGTTCTCAGGAAATGTGGGTTTTATCTTTGATGGTTTCCCACGAACAGCACAGCAGGCAGAGGATCTTGACAGGATGCTTGCCAGGAAAAACGATTGCGTATCTATGGTGCTGGCGTTGGATGTTAACGAAGAGGAGATCATACAGCGTCTTCTCAAGCGGGCTATCGCTGAAGGCAGGAAAGATGATACCGAAGATATTATACGGAACAGGATGAATGTGTACCATACACAGACAAGTCCCTTAATCGCCTTTTACCAGAAGCAAAACAAATTTAAGGCTGTAAATGGTGTTGGATCGATCGAGGATATCTTCGGAAATATTTGCCTGGAAGTCGAACCAATGATTTAGGCCGTATTCTTCATGTATTTTGATGCCACACTAAATAATTGCCTTTTTTTTTGGGTAGTGGCATGGTATTCAGAACTCCTGACTCATCGTACATTTTTATGCCGCATAGGCAAGAAACTTAGTGAAATCTTAGTGTGCTTGTGTCTTAGTGGTTACCTCTTTTTTTCAACCACATAGACA
>JABMQA010000940.1 GCA_013203545.1 Bacteroidota bacterium | reverse complement strand
TAATAAGTGTATTTAAATTCTAAATATGGTCAAAAGTGAGAGAAATTGGGCTCAAACTGTCAAAGTCAAGAAGAACTTTTCTTTTTTTTAACCTCGTTTTTATGGATTTCCGATCAGCCGGGACATAGCTCTTGCGGATTCCTTTTGTGAAGGACCTGTTTGAGTTAATTTATTTTGTGTTTGGTCTTCTTAATTTAATGGGGCCATCCCTGACTGGAGGTAAGAGCTGAACTTTTACCATTTCATCTTGTTCACATGCAGGGCACAGAAAAGGTGACTTTCCATAAGTCTGTTCGTAAACCAAATACCACTTTAAACCTTTTTGTACTGATGGTGGAATTTTGTCCAGGCATTCATATACAATCTGCCTGACCATCATCTTATTCCGGTTGGAGCAAATACCATAATGCCGCACCTTTACAAAGCCTTCGGGCAAGATGTGCATACTCCATCTTCGTAAAAACTCCACTCCTGTGAGTGTCATTTCCCTGCCTTTTGAAGTTTTGTAATCAAACCATGAAAATGTAATATTTTTCTTATCAATTGATTTAATACGGCTGTTGCCGATAGCAACTTTATGAACATATCTACCCAAATATTCCAATGTTTTTTCACCGGCAAGAACAGGGCGTTTGGCAAAAACTACCCACTTTCTTTTGTAAAAAGGATGCCGGTACTTTTTGTTTTTAATAAAAGGAACATCTAAATGAATTTCTCCGTTGAGGCTAAGTTTTATCAGCTCATCGGTAAATTTCCCTCTAAACACTTTACTCAATGCTTTTACAGGAAAAAGGTATTTACCTTTGGCTTTGCTGCTTCGCCATTTGTTTTGTTGGGTTAGCCCACCCCCCGGAACAAGACAATGCAAATGCGGATGAAGTTGAAGATTCTGTCCCCAGGTATGGAGCACTGCTATCATCCCTGATTTTGCTCCCAAGTGCTTGTGGGAACCGGCAAATTTCTGCATCGTTGACCAGACACATTTGAAGAGCAAACCGTACAAAAGTTTGGGGTGGTGGAGACACAAGTTGTTCAAAGAATCCGGTAAAGTAAAAACCATGTGGAAATAATCCACGGGCAACATTTCCGAACGACGCTCTAAAATCCAGCGTTCGCGTTTGATGCTGTTACAAGTAGGACAATGACGGTTACGGCAACTATTCCAGCCTGTGTGCACAAAACCACATTTACGACAAACTTCAACATGTCCACCCAATGCAGGTGTGCGACATTTTTTCAAAGTAGTGAAAATACGTTTCTGATACGATGTAACTTTTTTTGTTTGTTGCAAATCGTCACCAAATTCTCTGATGACATCTGCAATAGTGACCTTGTTTTTCAACATTCACCGTACATTAAATCCAGAGGATTGTTTAAACATCCACTGATCTTGTTACTCAGATGAAGGTAAATAAGTGTAGTCTGGATGGTTTCATGGCCAAGCAGTTGCTGAATATTCAGCAGATTAGTTCCCATACTCACATGATGTGAAGCAAAACTGTGGCGCAAACTGTGAATATGTAATTTCTTGATAAGCTTCTCTCGTTTCAAGGCTTGTAGTAAAGCCCAACGAATAGCTGACTCACTGATCTTACTACCTTTCTTTCGGCCATTAAAAAGATAAACCTCAGGCTTTGATTCCTTGTAATAGTTTTCGATTTCTTTCAGTATATGGACTGATAACTGAACATACCGGTCTTTTTTACCCTTTCCCTGACGGATATGGATTTGCATAGTCTTACGGTTGATGTCATAAAGTTTGATTTTCCTGACTTCTCCTCTGCGTAGCCCACTCGAATAAATAAGTTTGAGCATAGTGCGGTGCTTTGAGTTGTGTATGTGATCAAACAGTCTTTTGAGTTCTTTACCGGTAAATATCTCAGGTAAGTACTTTTCCTGCTTGGGATAAGGGACTTGATCCACAATTTCGGGACGATTAAGAAAATTTTTGTACAGGTAACGGATACCGTTTACATTGATTCGCATGGTGCTACGACTGTGTTTTTTTACTTCCTTCTGATAAACAAGGAAGGTGTAAATCTCATCTGTCGAAATGTTCCGGGGATGTTTGTTGTAATACTCTATCAGACGCTTTGGCCCATTGAGGTAACTTGTAATAGTTCGTGGTGAAAGATTCTCTATCACCATACGTTGACGCATTTTCTCAAGAAGTGCATCTACTCCTTTTGATTTTAAAATACTTTTTTTTGCATAATACTAAATTTTTAAATTTATCGAAGTAAGTTTAAACATTTTTCCTAACTTAGCCCCCCATGAAAGGGTTTAGTTCAACAAAAAATATAGTGCATTTGGCAGATAGTGCTAATTATGAAGATGATAGCAATTAATAAATATAGTAGTAAATTGAAAAATTGTAGCGTTGAAAAGCCAAACGCACCTTATTCAAACCGTTAGCGATTATTGAAAATGAATAATTTAAACCAAATATTTATATAATGAGACACCATAGATATTTTCTATTACATCCAATTTTATCTTTTATAATTATAATTTTTTCTTCTTGTTCCTCAAATGAGGATAAATCAGAAAACGAAAAGGGATTGCCTAATAT
>JABMQA010000939.1 GCA_013203545.1 Bacteroidota bacterium | reverse complement strand
TTTCCTTTTCCGTCATATCCTCCTGAATCCCATCTAACATCTGTGCTGTAACATCTTCCATACTTACCAGCCTTGTGACTGTTAATCCCGGATTCGACAGCTCATCTTCCCGGCTCATTGCCCAAAATCCATCTGTAAGGTAATCATGTTCGATGGTGCTGTGTTTTTGTATTTGCCGGTATCCGCAATGATGGTTGGTCACCAACAGCCCTTGTTCTGAAATGATGGCGGCAGTACAACCGCCTCCAAATAGCAGGATGGCATCTTTCATCGAAGAATTGTTGATGTCGTAAATGTCCTTTGCCGTAATCCGCATACCCATATCCTGCATCTCTTTTTCGTTGAGTTGCTCAAGCAGCAATGGGATCCACATGCCCTCGTCGGCATGAACAAAAGGTGTAACAAACATCGACAACCCGATGAGTAGAACAAATATTGCTTTTTTCATGTTGAATAATTTTGATATCAATAGTTTTAAATTAGAGTGAAAAGTATTGTCATATTACGCTTTTCTTATCAAGATTTGATTTTTTTACAAAACGTGTCACAAAATCATCTGGCAAATATCGAAAGAAATTTTAATTCAAACGAAAATGCACCAATTTCAACGCTTAAAGTCTTCATTCGATACTTGATACATGATATTCTTTTTCTGACCTGTCAGAGTTAAATTACTAATTTACCATTTTATACATTCACGTCCGGCATCAGGATCGCACGAAGATTCATACCCTGTACCCTGCACCTGCAACCTTCCTACCGACTTCGGCTCCGCTCAGTCGTCCTCTTTCCAAACCTGAAACCTTCTAACCTGAAACCTTCCAACCTGAAACGACCCTAATATATCCGGTTATCCGCTTTCGCTTATCTTCTGAAGCATATGTGGTTTTAGAATCTCAAATTTCGAACTTGTTGTCCGGATAATTCCTTCAGTTTGAAATTTATTGAGGGCCCTCGTGGTGCTTTCACGTGAAATCCCAATCAAGGCGCCGATATCCGACCTCGTCAGGGATAATTCAAACGTGTTGTTTTCAAAAATAACCCGCGCAAAATACAACAGTGCATCGGCCACTTTTCCAAAAGTTTGCTTTGCATTGATGTTCAGAAACCTGTGATGGCTGTTCAGGCTATCCTGGCACACAGAAACCAGTATCTCGTAGGCAAAATTTCCATTGGTCTTGATTAGGTTCTTAAAGGTATTGATATCGATATAGCAAACCGTAAGCGCCTCCAAAGCTTTGTAGGAGTAATTATTTACCCTGTCGCCAAACAATGAAGGCAAACCAAGATAAGATCTGTTTTTAACGATCTGAATGATCTGATTCCTGCCACTATTCCCCTTAAGGTATTCGAGTACCAACCCTGTTCTTACATAAACAATGTGGGAAATAATCGAACCCTGGTGAAAGATGATCTCATCTTTACGAAACATTCCTTCACTGCAGTTTTGTTCCAGTAGCTCAAGTTCCGAATCATTGAGGATGGAAACAGCACAGGATCTGTCTTTACATATGGCGCAACTCTCTTTCATCAATCAACCTGGTATTTTTTTTCCTGCAAATGTAGAAAAATTTCTATATGAAGTGACAAATATCACACACAGTCTATTCAACTGTCACAATCGACACCTGCATTGTACCCATCGAATTGGCTACTTTTGTTGTAAACTCTGAAATTTAGATATTTCAATTTAAAAATGTAAAAATAAAAATTATGAAACCCTTTGCCTGCAAGTGTTTGTTCCTACTTCCAATCATATTATTTGTCGATTATCTGGTTTTAGTTGCTTTTGGTACCACATCCTGTATTTTTGGAGCAGCCGACCAGTTTTATTGTAATGCATACTGCCCGATTTCTTTGGCTATCATTGGTGCATCACTTGTTTTTTTCATCTGGATGGTAACAAGAGATAATAAGAAAAAGAATTGTGAACCCAAAGAGAGCCATTAATTTCTGTTGCTCACGCAAGATTATAACCTTTAGCCCACGTCTATTCCGGCATTCACGATTTCAACAATTTCATTTTCCATGGCTTCAGCTTGTTTTTCAACCCCTGCTCCCTGGGTAAGCAATTTATTAACAA
>JABMQA010000938.1 GCA_013203545.1 Bacteroidota bacterium | reverse complement strand
TTTCTCACAAAAAGCGGATGCCCGGAGATCCTGGCAATATCATCAAATTCATCCACAACAACAGGATTGGCAATATAGGCTTTTACACCATCCAGTTGTTGGGCGAAGGCATCGGCTATAAGCCCTCCAAGGTTTGAAGCATGTTCTCCGAACGGACTGTTTCTTAAATCCTCCTTCATCCGGGCGTTTACTTCGTAAACGCCCGACTCGATAGGTTTTAACAATCCACCTCGGCCAACTACCGCTTTTACCACATTTTCAGAAATATCACCTTCATTAAGTTGGTGAGCGATGATATCTTTCCGGTATTGAAACTGATCTGTAATTTTATCAAACTGGGCAAGTTCTACAGGGTCGTGCTTGATATTCTTCAAAAAGATCGGGTTCAAATCCACAAAAACACCGATTTTTGTAGAGGTTGAACCCGGATTAATCGCTAATATTCCTATTCCTTCCATGCAGTTGCCCTTGTTTCAGTATGATGCAAAGTTACAAATCTTTGCTACCATTCACAATAATTAACCAATCTTTGCTGCAAGCGCTATGGATAAGAATTTACTCTTGTCGCTGTCTGATCTCGACGTGAGAACCACCGGTACCCTGGCACCCATAATTACTGCGGCTGAAACGGCACCACCTAAAAAGTTCAGGGTTTTATATAAAATATTTCCACCATCGATATCGGGAGCCATAATGATGTCGGTATCACCGGCTACCTGGCTGGTAATATCCTTGAGCTCTGCCGACTTCTTCGAAATGGCATTGTCGATTGCGAGAGGGCCGTCGATGATACAACCTGTAATTTGTTTGCGGTAATTCATCATCGAAATGGTAGCTGCATGCATGGTAGCTTCCATACGGGGATTTACGGTTTCAACCGAACCAACAAGCGCCACTTTTGGATTTGGATTCCCCAGCCTGTGGAATACCTCAACGGCATTCTTAATGATGTTAATTTTGGTTTCCAGGTCGGGCGATACATTCATGGCAGCATCGGTTACACCTAACAGTTTGTGATAATATGGGGATTCGAACACGGCCACATGGCTCAGGGTTGCACCTTTGCGCAGACCATGTTCCTTGTCCAGCACGGCCTTCATCAAGGTACCGGTTCCAACATTTCCTTTCATTAAAATTTCACCTTTGCCCTCCTTTATCAGGCGTGTAGCCTGCATTGAAGCCTCCATTTTATCCTCAAAATTGTAGGTCTCCAGTTTGCTGATATCAAAATGGATACGTTTAGCGATAGCTTTTATCCTGGCCATGTCCCCAACAAGAATAGGCTCGATAATACCTTGCATTGTTGCGTTTTTAACGGCAAGCATAGCGTCTTCATCGCCTGCTGCCGCCAAAACCAATTTGCGGATTTTACCGTTTTTTGCTGCTTCTACCAGCTCTGCCAGATGTTTGATCATCATAATTAGAATTTTAAAATTTTATTGTTATTTAATTAACAAGCTTGCAAAAGTAGAAATATTAACTGTATAATTGTTTTTTGCGTATGTCCAAAATGTAAAAAAACCACCTTTAGTATTTGGTATAAAAATCTATCATTTTCTGGATACCCTCCTCACAGGCACTACAAAAATGATCTCCCCTGAAGGTTTTCATCAGGCAATCATAGGATGGGCGATACACGCCCGAAGAAGCATAGCCACCTCCTTCAAATACCCCGAGTGATGAAATGTATTCTTCAGTGTGGGGTGTGGGAACAGGCACATTACTTTTTAAAAGATGTTTCCATTTACTTTCAAAGTCGACCAGCGTGGTGAGATTGGGTTCCCAGGGTTCCACATCAAGCGGGTAAAAATCGTTGTACGAAACCTCATCCATATAATACTCATCTCCCAAACCGGCAAAACCATGTCCCAGCTCATGGATGAAAATTTTTCCGGCCAGCTTATTACTGTTCACCGAAACACAATAATGGTTGTAAATGGCCCCGCCACCATATTTCTCACTATTTACCAGTATATAAATCTGGTCGTAAGGCGCATTGGCAGCCAGGTCCCTCACGCTTTTGTTGTCGGTGGTCATGCAGTACCTTTCACTGTTAAAGGTGTAAAATGTTGTATTCAGAATGGTCTTTTTCCAGATACTGTCAGCCGGAATATCACTGCCCGATTCCTCAGAGGGGGCCAGGATACCACGGACATTAAATTTATCCTTATTTTGGGAATAGGGTTCATATTTAATGAGCTCTTCGGTAAAGTTCTGGCAATCTTTAATAAAAATCCCCAGTTCATCCCTGGTGTACCCTTCGGGTAAAATCACGATATCAACTTTTGACGAAGGATCACCTGAAATTAATACGTCAAAGGAGGGATATCCAAGCCTTCTTTCAGGTTTGATGAAATAATTATCCGGATCAACGAGATATTCAAATTTCCTGACAAACTCACCTTTCCTGTCCCTGGAATAGAAAACTACCAGTACTTCATTTTTTGGATAGGGGATTACAACCGATTCCCCGAAAGCCTTGTGGGTGCTTTTTGCTTCATCCGTAGTTTGCCACTCACCAAAAAGGGTGGAATAACCCCGTGAATAAATTACTTTTTCCTCCTCTGTATCAATAACCTCCACCAGGTACATCCCGTAACCCATAATGTCAACCAGGTTGGTTTTAGCGCCACCCCAATATAGCTCACTGATCAGTTCATCAATGTAATAGGCCTCTTCGGTGGCGTTGCCCGAGTGAAAATAGTCGATCCGCAAGGTTTTGTCGAGGAAATATTTGTCGAATTGCGCAAGGGCGGACAGGTTGACTAAAGTCAGCAGCAGAAGTAAAGGAAATATTCTCATTGTTTTTTCTGCAAAATTACAAAAGCGTTATGAATAATTGCATCATTGTGACTTTTCAATTTCTTTCATTTCTATCACATCTCCTTAGGAGTCCCCTGGACATAATAATATGTAGCCAGCACATCGGATATTAAGCCAACCTTAATTCTATGTTAACTTAAAGTTATCCGGTTAACCTTTTCTTAATACAGGCTTAAACATTCCTTAACTTTCTGTAAGGGTCATTGATTCATTTTTGCAAAATCAAATATTGCAAATTATTCTATTCAATAATCTAAGCTGACTGATTCATGAAAATCAATAGTGAAATATTTAATAGCCCCGTCCTTCAGGGCGGGGATTATGATTGGATCCATACATCCTCCCCACAAGATTTAGGGAATTTTAAAAATTATAAAATAAAATTCCCTAAATCTTGTGGGGGTGTCATGTCATTTATTTCACACCCCGCCTTAAAAGACGGGGCTATTGATTGTTCATCCAGATGAATCTATGAATTAATCAGGCTAACAGAAATCATTAAAAACTTAATCAAAATGATGAATAAACTCAATCTGAATTTAACAGCTTTGCTCATTGCATTTCTTGCTATGGCTGTAACTTTTGTTTCGTGCAGCAAGGATGATGATAACGATCCGGCAATTCAGGGTCCTAAAGTAACTGCTCCGGCAAATCAGGGTGTTGAAACAGGTAGTTCAATTGATTTGACTTTCACCTTCATTGCACCTGTTGGCTTCAAATCATCTGCAATTGAAGTGGCAAACGGAAGTGCTATTGTAAAAACAGATGGAACCGGTGATGTAACATCCGGTGATATTGTTGTGACTTTCACTGCTGATGCCGGAGAAGGGGCTGCTTCAGTTAAAGTAACTGTAACTGACAATGATAGTAATAGTGATGATGCAACAGGCGTAATTGGGATAGCCGGGCAACTTGTAATTGTTGATGTTAACAGTAATATTACAGCAAACACTACCTGGGAAACCGGAAAGGTGTATTTATTAAAAACGCGAGTGGCTGTAGAATCAGGTGCAACATTAACAATTCAACCCGGGGTTATTATTAAAGGTGAAGCAGGAACAGGTTCCAATGCTACTGCCCTATTAATTGCCCGTGGTGGTATGATTATGGCTGAAGGAACTGCTGATTCACCAATTATCTTCACATCTGTGGCCGATAATATCCAACCAGGACAAATTGAAAGCCCGAACCTTGACCCGACATTAAACGGCCTGTGGGGTGGCCTTATCATTCTTGGAAATGCACCCATCTCAGCTGATGCTGCTACAGTACAAATCGAGGGTATCCCCCCGTCAGATCAGAATGGTCTATATGGTGGCGCTATTGCTGATGACAATTCTGGGGTAATTAAATATGTTTCGATCCGTCACGGCGGCGCTAACATTGGTGAAGGTAACGAAATTAACGGCCTTACACTCGGTGGTGTTGGTTCTGCTACTGTAATCGAAAATGTGGAGATTGTTGCAAACCAGGACGATGGCATTGAGTGGTTTGGTGGCACTGTAAATGTTACAAACGCTATCGTCTGGAACACCGGTGATGATGCCATCGATACGGATCAGTCGTGGGCAGGTACACTTGATAATTTCATTATAATAAATCCTGGTGACGAATGTTTCGAACTTGACGGACCGGAAGGTGCTATGGTTGCAAAACACACCATCAAGAACGGTACTGCCTATGCAGGAAGTGCTCAGGGTCTTGTTGATCTGGATAACAACTCAAATGTTGATATAATGAATATCTACTTCTTCGGTTTAGGCGAAGACCAGGATTTCGATCAAATGCCCATCGATTATCCGTGTACATTCCAGGATTTCGAAGCCACATTACCTGAGGGTACTGCTGTAACGGATTACTTTAAAGATGGATCCGATGCATTTGTAACAGTTGTTGCCGCAGGCGCAAACAGTTTTGGTGCAGACGCTGCTCAGTTTACGTCATGGTCATGGGCAGGTGTTTCAGGAAATTTAAGCGGGTTTTAATTGTTAAAACCAACCATATTGTCAACTCGCAGGCCTTCTATGGCCTGCGGGTTTTTTTTTCGTGACAGGAAGATGGTAATAAAAATAATCTAATAAAAATGCACTCAATCAGGAATATCTTATTGTTATCAATCTTATTTTTAATTTCTGCTGCAGCACTGGGGCAGAATGGCTACATCAGGGGAACTGTGTATGATGACAACACAGCTGAAAGCCTGCCTGGTGTAACAGTATTTGTGGAGGGGACAACACGCGGATCGATATCAGATTTCGATGGTAAATTCAGTATTAGCATTCCAGCCGGAACATATAATCTGCGGATTTCATTCATTTCATACGAAACCATAAACATCGAAGGATTGGTTGTGAATGAGGGTAAGACAATAATCTTGGACAAACTCCGGATGAAAGAGGCCAACATTGAACTGGATGTGGTGGTTGTTACCGCTAAAATGGTTCGAAATACTGAAACATCTATGCTTGCCATGAAAAAAAAATCAGCAAACGTTTTGGACGGTATCTCTGCTGCGAACCTCAGGAAAATTGGAGATTCCGATGCGGCTGAATCAATTAAAAGGGTTCCCGGCGTCTCTGTCCAGGGAGGGAAATATGTTTTCGTACGTGGTTTAGGTGACAGATATACCAAAACGGTACTCAATGGAATGGACATTCCCGGCCTCGATCCCGACCGAAATTCACTACAGATGGATATTTTTCCGACAAATGTAATAGACAATATTGTTGTTGTGAAATCCTTTACAGCCGATCTGCCTGCAGATTTTACAGGTGGTGTTATTAATATTGAAACCAAGGATTTCCCGGAAGAGAGAAAAGCCAATGTGTCTGTTAGCCTGGGATACATTCCATCCATGCATTTCAACAGTGATTATTTATCCTATGAAGGTGGGAAAACCGATTGGCTTGCTTACGATGATGGTACGCGAAAAATACCTGCCACGGAGAATATCCCTTTTTATACGGATGCCATTGTTGATCCTGAAGGTACTGATGGCATACGTTACCGCGAGATCCTGGATGCATTTAACCCTACGTTGGCAGCAATGCAAAAACAAAGTTTCATGGACTACAGCGTGGGCGCTTCAGTTGGAAATCAAATAAACAGGGAAAAAGTAACCTGGGGATACAATGCCTCCATTTCATATAAAAACGAAACCGGTTACTTTAAGGATGCTGAGTTCGGACGATATGGTTTATCCAGCGATCCGGATGTTTATGAAATGGAGACACGCGAATTACAGGTTGGTGATTACGGAGTGAATAATATATTGGTAAGTGGAATGGCAGGTGTTGCGCTAAAAACCAAAAAATCAAAATACCGCGTTAATTTCCTGCACTTGCAAAATGGTGAATCCAAAGCGGGAATTTTCGACTATAATAAAACGAATCAGGGAACTGAGTTTAAAGGATATCAGCACAACCTGGCATATAGCCAGCGGTCGCTTACGAATATTTTTTTAAACGGCAAGCATGTCCTTAGCAATAAATGGGGCATGGAATGGAAACTCTCGCCCACCTTGTCGAAAATGGAAGATCCGGATATCCGCTTTACCCGTTATGTGGTAACAGATGAAAATAACCTGGTGATCGGAACCGAATCCGGATTCCCGGAAAGAATATGGCGTGAACTGGAAGAGCTTAGCTATTCCGGTGTTGTCCATATGAATAAGGAGTATGCATTTGGCGGAGAGAAAGCAAAACTACAATTTGGGGGTGCCTTCACATACAAAGAACGGGATTACATTATCCGCAGTTATGCATTAAACATCAGGAACGTACCCTTAACCGGAAATCCTGATGAACTCTTCTTCCCTGAAAATCTCTGGCCAAGAGAAGGCAATGTGGGTAGCGGGACGACTTATGAGGCCCGGTTTGTGCCTACAAATCCCAATCAGTTTAATGCGAATGCCACGATGGCCGCAGGATATGTTTCAACCGAATTCAATCCGTTTAACAGAATGAAGGCAATTCTTGGTGTAAGAATGGAAAATTTCATACAACGTTATACCGGCCGGGATCAATTGGGTGATAAGATACTGGATAACGAAAAGGTACTTGAAAATGTTGACTTCTTCCCTTCTGCTAATTTTATTTACAGCATCACCAAAAATCAAAACCTGAGATTATCCTATTCCAAAACCATTGCCCGACCGTCTTTTAAGGAACTCTCTTATGCTGAGATTTTCGACCCGATTACCGGGCGGACTTTTGTTGGTGGCCTGTTCAGGGATGCTGATGATGTTGCGGGGATTGAGTTTTGGGATGGGAATTTAATCAGCACAGACATCCGGAACTTTGACCTGCGTTGGGAATATTTCCAGCCAGGTGGACAAGCCATTTCTTTAAGTGGTTTTTATAAATACTTTAAAAATCCCATCGAACTTGTTCAATATGTAACGTTGATTGGTGCCTTTCAACCCAGGAATGTGGGTGACGGACAGGTGTTCGGCGCAGAACTGGAGCTTCGTAAAAACCTCGGTTTCTTATATGCCTTGATACAGAATTTCTCGCTTAACGCCAATTTCACTGTAACAAAATCACGGATAAAACTGAGTGCAACCGAAAAACAATCCCGCATAGAAAATGCACGCACCGGGCAAACTGTAGATGATTACAGGAATATGGCCGGACAGGCCCCTTATCTTATCAATGCAGGTATTTCGTATAATGGCGGTGAAAATGGTTTCTGGCATGGGCTCGAAGCGGGTTTGTATTATAATGTACAGGGTCAGACTTTGTTTATCGTTGGGATTGCCGACCGCCCCGATATCTATACCGTTCCCTTTCAT